>NZ_JBHVET010000311.1:0-9195 GCF_042802135.1 Kitasatospora sp. NPDC057512 | reverse complement strand
TCCCCGTGGAGGCCGAAAGGCTTCCACGGGGAATTTCGTTTTTCGGGCCGCCCTTTTCCCCGGGCCGACCCCGATCGCCATCCCTGGCCACCACCCCTTCCGGGCGCTGTGGCGTCCGCCTCCTCGCTGGTCCGCACCGGCCCGGAAGCCGGACACGAGATGGCAACAATCGGAAGGTTTGAGCTTCCCCTGAGGTTTTCGCCCGTTTTTGGACCTTAGGCTGCTCTCCGTTTGTCCGAAATACCGACTCAAAATCGCAAAAACACCGACACCACCCGATGAACCACGAGCGAGAGGACCGATACGTTGAGTGAGCCCAAATCGTCGACGGCATCACACCAGAACTACCGCCGATCGCTCGGAACGATCAGCCTGACCGCGGTCGGGCTGGGGTCGATCATCGGCTCCGGGTGGCTGTTCGGTGCCGAGCGGGCCGCCAAGCTCGCCGGACCCGCCTCGATCCTCGCCTGGGTGATCGGTGCCGCGGTGGCGCTGACCATCGCGCTCACCTACAGCGAGCTGGGCTCGATGTTCCCCAAGGCCGGCGGCATGGTCCGGTACGGCCAGTACTCGCACGGCTCGCTGGCCGGCTACCTGGCGGCCTGGGCCAACTGGATCGCCATCGTCTCGGTCATCCCGGGTGAGGCCACCGCCTCCGTGCAGTACATGAGCTCCTGGCACTTCGGCTGGGCGCAGGGGTTGTACGACGGCAAGGAGCTGACCCTCAGCGGCGTGGCGCTGGCCAGCGTGCTGCTGCTCGTCTACTTCGCCCTCAACTGGTTCGCGATCACGCTGTTCGCCAAGACCAACACCGCGATCACCGTCTTCAAGGTCGTCGTCCCGACGGTGACCGCCGGTGCGCTGCTCTTCGCGCACTTCGACTCGTCGCACTTCACCGACCACGGCGGCTTCGCGCCGAACGGCTGGAGCTCGGTGTTCACCGCCGTCGCGGTCTCCGGCATCGTCTGGGCCTTCAACGGCTTCCAGTCCCCGCTGAACCTGGCCGGCGAGGCCAAGAACCCCGGCAAGTCGCTGCCGAAGGCCGTCATCGGCTCGATCCTGATCGCCCTGGTGATCTACGTCGCGCTCCAGATCGCCTTCCTCGGCGCCATCCCGGGCGGCGACCTGGCGAACGGCTGGAGCAACCTCTCCTACACCTCGCCGCTGGCCGACCTGGCCATCGCCTGGGGCCTCAACTGGCTCGCGATCACGCTCTACGCGGACGCGTTCATCTCCCCCTCCGGCACCGGCATGATCTACGCCGCGACCACCTCGCGCATGATCCACGGCGTGCAGGAGAACGGCCACCTGCCGAAGATCTTCGGCAAGGTCGACGCCAAGACCGGCATCCCGCGCCCGGCGCTGGTGCTCAACCTGGTGGTCGCGTTCATGTTCCTCGCGGTCTTCCGCGGCTGGGGCTCGCTGGCCGAGATCGTCTCGGTGGCCACCGTGATCTCGTACATCACCGGCCCGGTCGCCGTGATGGCGCTGCGCCGCCTGGCCCCCGAGCTGCCCCGGCCGGTCCGGCTGCGCGCCATGCCGGTGATCGCCCCGATCGCGATGATCTTCGGCTCGCTGGTGCTCTACTGGGCCCGCTGGCCGCTCACCGGCAAGGTCATCCTGCTGATGGCCGCCGGTCTGCCGATCTGGGCCTGGTACGAGCTGCGCAAGCCGTTCGCCGTGCTGAAGCCGCACCTGAAGGCGGGCGCCTGGATGGTCGCCTACCTGTTCGTGATGGCCGGCGTCTCCTGGGCGGGCAGCGCCGACTTCGGCGGGCACGATTACCTGCCGGAGGGCTGGGACCTGCTGATCGTCGCCGCGATCGGGCTGGCGTTCTACTACTGGGGCGTCGCCAGCGCCTGGGCCAACCCCTCGCTGGCCGCGGTCCGCGAGGAGATGCTGGAGGCCGAGAGCGCCGAGGCGGCGGAGCCGTCCCGGGTTTGATCCTCGTCACACGGTGAAGGGCCGGTCGGATTCCTCCGACCGGCCCTTCGGCGTCTCTCGCGGGAGTGTGCGCGGTGCGCTTCGGTTGGCGCGTGCGCGGTGCGCCTCGTTCCCGTGCGTGCGGTGCGCTTCGTTCCCGGTGTTCATCCATTCTGCCGTGGGCGGCACCTCCCGGTCACCGTCTTCGGGGATGATCTTCGTCGCGTTTTCCGCACCTAGCGTGGTGGCGGGCGGTCCTCGGCAGGAGGGCCCGGCTACAGGAAGCGTCGTCGACGTGACGGAAGCACGGCAGCACGGTCAGGATCAGGCCCTCGCGCGGGAACTGGTCGGGATGATGGCCGAGGACGGCGCGGCCGCCCGGCTGGCGAACAGCCCCGACCTGGCCGAGCAGGCGGCCTGGCGGCGGCTGACCGCCCGGCACGGGGACCGGCTCGCGGAGATCATGGCGGCGCACGGCTGGCCGACCGAGCGCGCCGTCGGCCCCGAGGCCGCGCGGGCGGCGTGGCTGGTGGCGCAGCACGCGGACCGGCAGCTCGACGTCCAGCGGCGGGCGGCGGCACTGATGGGCGGGGCCGTCGCCCGGGGCGAGGCGAGCGCCCGCGACCTGGCCTTCCTCCAGGACCGGCTGGCGGTCAACGAGGGCCGGGAGCAGCGCTACGGGACGCAGATCGGCGCGGTGGCGGACGGCCGCCCGGTGCCGTGGCCGTGCGAGGAGCCGGAGCGGCTGGACGAGCGGCGCGCGGAGGCGGGCATCGAGCCGTTCGACGAGTACACCGCGCGGTTCGCTCCGAAGTAACCGTCAGGTCCGCCGGTCCGGATTGACTCTTGCGCGCGGCCGCCCGGGCCGCATTGACTGACCTTCGGCTAGCGCTGCTAGTTAAAGGGCGGACGAGAGGACGATCGGTGCGGCAGTACGCGGAGTACAGCGACCAGTACATCGACGGCGAGTGGCGGCCCTCCGGGGACACCGGGTCGATCACCGTACTGAACCCGGCGACCGAAGAGGTGCTGGCCACCGTGCCGGCCGGCGGCACGACCGACATCGACACGGCGGTGACGGCGGCCCGCCGGGCGGCCCGCGCCTGGGGCACGACCACCCCCGAGGAGCGGCTGGCGCTGCTGACCCGGCTGCGGGACGGGATCGCCGCCGCGCAGAACGAGATCACCGAGACGGTCGTCGCCGAGCTGGGCTCTCCGGTCGGCTTCGCCGGCGCCGTGCACGCCGGGCTGCCGCTCGCCGTGGCGACCTCCTACCTGACCCTGCTCGCCGAGCACCCCTTCGAAGAGCGGATCGGCAACTCGGTGGTGCACGCCGAGCCGGCCGGGGTGGTCGCGGCGATCACGCCGTGGAACTACCCGCTGCACCAGATCGTCGCCAAGACCGTCCCGGCCCTGGCGGCCGGCTGCCCGGTGGTCCTCAAGCCGGCCGAGGACACCCCGCTGGTGGCCCGGCTGTTCGCCCGGCTGGTGCACGCGGCCGGGTTCCCGGCGGGCGTCTTCAACCTGGTGACCGGCACCGGCGCGGTGGCGGGCGCGGCGCTCGTCGGGCACCGGGACGTGGACCTGGTCTCGTTCACCGGGTCCACCGCTGTCGGCCGGCAGGTCGCCGAGACGGCCGGCCGGGGGCTGAAGCGGGTCTCCCTGGAGCTGGGCGGCAAGTCGGCCAACGTGGTGCTGCCCGGCGCCGACCTGGCCCGTGCGGTCAAGGCGAACGTCGCCAACGTCTTCGCCAACTCGGGCCAGACCTGCAACGCGCTGACCCGCCTGCTGGTGCACGAGGACCAGTACGAGGAGGCGGTCGCCCGGGCCGAGGAGGTCGCCGCCCAGTACCGGCCGGGCGACCCGACCGACCCGCAGACCCGGATCGGCCCGCTGGTCAACGCCAAGCAGCTGGCCCAGGTGCGCGGTTACATCGACGGCGCGCTGGCCGAGGGCGCCCGGCTGGTCGTCGGCGGCTCGGAGCCGGTCACCGAACCGCCCACCGGCTACTACGTCCGCCCGACCGTGCTCGCCGACGTGACCCCGGAGATGACGGTGGCCCAGGAGGAGGTCTTCGGCCCGGTCCTGGCGATCCTCCGCTACCGCGACGAGGACCACGCCGCCGAACTCGCCAACGGCACCCCGTACGGTCTGGCCGGCGGCGTCTGGGCCCGCGACACCGACACCGCCGCCGCCTTCGCCCGCCGGCTCGACACCGGCCAGGTGGACCTCAACGGCGGCCGCTTCAACCCGCTCGCCCCCTTCGGCGGCTACAAGAGCTCCGGCCTCGGCCGGGAGCTGGGCCGGCACGGGCTGGAGGAGTTCCTGCAGTACAAGTCCCTGCAGTACTAGCGGCCCCGGAGCGCGGGGCGGGCCCGGCGGACGCCGGACAGCTGACAACTGACAACTTTCAGCGAACAGATAACAGCGAACAGATGACAGATTTCGAAATCTGTCATCTGTTCGCTGTTCGCCGTCAGGCCAGGTCGACGCCCGGGTAGAGCGGGTACGGGGCGAGCAGGTCGGCGGCGCGCTTGGCGGTGGCGTCGCGGAGGGCGGCGTCCAGGGTGTAGGCGGCCTTGGACGGGGAGCCCTTGGCCGTGGTGGCGGGGGCGGTGGCGCGCAGGACGGTGTGGATCAGGTCGGCGATCTCGTCCATCTCGGCGGTGCCGAGGCCGCGGGTGGTGAGGGCCGGGGTGCCGAGGCGGACGCCCGAGGTGTACCAGGCGCCGTTCGGGTCCTGCGGGACGGAGTTGCGGTTGGTGACGATGCCCGAGTCGAGCAGGGCCGCCTCGGCCTGGCGGCCGGTCAGGCCGTAGCCGGAGACGTCGGCGAGGACCAGGTGGTTGTCGGTGCCGCCGGTGACCAGCTTTCCGCCGCGGCGCAGCAGGCCCTCGGCGAGCGCCTGGGCGTTGGCGACGACGGCGCGGGCGTAGGCCTGGAACTCGGGGCGGCGGGCCTCGGCGAGGGCGACCGCCTTGGCGGCCATCACGTGGGAGAGCGGTCCGCCGAGCACCAGCGGGCAGCCGCGGTCGACGTGCTCGGCCAGTTCGGACTGGCACAGCACCATGCCGCCGCGCGGGCCGCGCAGGGACTTGTGGGTGGTGGTGGTGACGATGTGGGCGTGCGGGACCGGGTCGTGGTCGCCGGTCAGCACCTTGCCCGCGACCAGGCCGGCGAAGTGCGCCATGTCGACCATGAGGGTCGCGCCGACCTCGTCCGCGATCTCACGCATCCGGCGGAAGTCCACCAGCCGCGGGTAGGCGGAGTAGCCGGCCACGATGATCAGCGGGCGGAACTCGCGGGCGGTCTCGCGCAGCGCGTCGTAGTCGATCAGGCCGGTGGCCGGGTCGGTGCCGTAGCTGCGCTGCTCGAACATCTTGCCCGAGATGTTGGGCCGGAAGCCGTGGGTGAGGTGGCCCCCGGTGTCCAGGGACATGCCGAGCATCCGCTGGTTGCCGAGCTCCTGGCGCAGCCGCGCCCAGTCCTCCTCGGTGAGGTCGTTGACGTTGCGCACCGCGGCGCGCTCCAGCGCCGGGCTCTCGACCCGCTGGGAGAGGACGGCCCAGAAGGCGGTGAGGTTGGCGTCGATGCCGGAGTGCGGCTGGACGTAGGCGTGGTCGGCGCCGAACAGCTCGCGGGCGTGCTCGGCGGCGATGCCCTCGACGGTGTCGACGTTGCGGCAGCCGGCGTAGAAGCGGCGGCCCACGGTGCCCTCGGCGTACTTGTCGCTGAGCCAGTTGCCCATGGTGAGCAGGACGGCCGGGGAGGCGTAGTTCTCGCTGGCGATCAGCTTGAGCGAGCCGCGCTGGTCCGCCAGCTCCTGTCCGATCGCGGCGGCGATCCGCGGTTCGACGCCGGCGACCACGTCGAGGGCGCTGCGGAAGGCGGTGTCGGCCGCGGCGGAGGCGGCGGTGTGGGGCTGCTGGGCCATGGCGGTCTCCTGGTGGGGATGCGGGGGCCCAGGCGCTCGGCAACTTCACGTGAGGATTCACGGGGCCGCTTCCCGATGGTTGATTCCATCCCTACGCGCCAGTTGCGGCCCACCGGGATCGTACCAACACCGGAGGGGCTGTGGCGGAGGTCTCAGAATGCGGAACGGGTGGTCCGGCCTGTCATGGTATGTCCGTTCTTTTGCAACGCCGGTGTTTCAGCGAAATGAAGCCGCCACATTTCCCGAAACAGTTCGAAAGGAATGACCCGAACGTCCGCCGAAGGTGATTTGCGGAACCTCGGACGCATCCGATCAAATGGCGCTCGAACGGCCGCCGGGAAACCCCCGGAGGCCGTACCGGGAATACACACCAGCGCACCCTCACCCATGGGGCGGCGGAGAATTCGGGGGTTACGCCTCATGGCAGTGGTCGACACCGTCCCAGTCACCGCGGCCGGGCCCGCGCCCGCCGCCGACCCCGGCCCGCTCCGCCGGATCCTGCGGGACCGGGTCGCCGCCGCCGCCCTGGCGGTGGTGGTGCTGTTCCTGCTGCTCGCCCTCGGTGCCCCGCTGGTCGCCGCGCTGTACGGGAAGAACCCGGTCGACCACTACGGCCAGAACGCCCCGGGCCTGCTCAGCGACAGTGGCCTGCCGATGCTGCCGAACGGCGGCATCTCCGGGGACTTCTGGTTCGGCCTGGAGCCCGGCCTCGGCCGGGACGTGTTCACCCAGCTGCTGTACGGCATCCGCACCTCGCTGCTGATCGCCTTCGCGGCCGCCGTGGTGACCACCACGCTGGGCGTCCTGGTCGGCGTCGCGGTCGGCTACCTCGGCGGGATCACCGACCGGTTGTTCGGATTCCTCGCCAATGTGCTGCTGGCCTTTCCCACCCTGCTCCTGCTGCTCGCGCTCAGCCCGGTGATCCAGTCCCGGCTGGTCGACCCGGGCACCGCGGAACCGGAGTGGATGCAGTTCCTGGTGCTGATCCTGGTTTTCTCGGCGTTCGGCTGGATTCCGCTCGCGCTTTCCCTGCGGGCCACCGTCCGCTCGCTCCGGGAAAGGGATTTCGTGCAGTCCGCGCGGGCCCAGGGCGCGAGCCGATTCCATGTCGTCGTCCACGAACTCCTGCCGAATGTGCGCTCGCAGCTGCTGGTGCACGCCACCATGGCGGTGCCGACCTTCGTCGCCTCCGAGGCCGCGCTGTCCTTCCTCGGCGTCGGCGTCACCGAGCCGGTCCCGGACTGGGGGCGCATGATCGCGCGCGGCTCCGAGGTCTTCCAGGCCGACCCCACGTACATGGTGTTCCCCGGTGTGGCGCTGCTGCTGTTCGTCATCGCCTTCAACCTGCTCGGCGACGCCGTCCGGGACGCGCTGGACCCGCGCGCCGGCACCGCCCGCTGAGGCCCGGCACCGCCCGCTGAGCCCCTGCTGTCCTCCCAAGACCTTTTTCGCCGCTCTCAAGACCCTTTCACCCCTCCCCACCATCAACCCGAGCCCGTCCCGGCACGATCCGCCGGGGCAAGGAGAGATTCGCCATGCGCTGGACCAGACCGTCCCTCGCCGTCATCGCCACCGCCCTGCTGGCGACCTCCTGCTCGGCCGGCGCGGGCAGCACCACCGGCTCCGGCGCCGCCGGGGCCTCCGCCAAGGAGACCTCCCCGCTGACCGCCGTGCTCGGCGGTGAGCAGGAGAGCGCCGGCCCCGCCCCTGCCGTCCCGGGCGCCCGTGCGGGCGGCACCGTGAACGTGTACAACAGCGTCGAGTTCCGCCACCTCGACCCGCAGAAGGTCTACGCGGGCGCCACCTACAACGCCTCGCTGCTCTGGGGCCGCCAGCTGACCCAGTACCAGGTCGTGGACGGCAAGGCCAAGCTGGTCGGCGACCTCGCCACCGACACCGGCACCCCGGCCGACGGCGGGCGCATCTGGACGTACCGGCTCAAGCAGGGCGTCGCCTGGGAGGACGGGCAGCCGATCACCGCCCAGGACGTCAAGTACGGCATCGAGCGCACCTTCGGCAAGGGCTACGAGGTCGGCCCGCCGTACTGGCCGCAGTGGCTCACCGGCGAGGCCAGCTACGAGGCGGCACGCGCCAAGTACGCGGGCCCGCAGGCCGGCGACCTGGACGCGATCGAGACGCCGGACGAGCGCACCATCGTCTTCCACTTCCCGCAGCCGCAGGCCGACGTCCCGTACATGGCCGCGCAGTCCTCCTCCTCCCCGGTGCGCCGGGACAAGGACACCGGGACGGACTACGACCGCCTGCCGTTCGCGACCGGCCCGTACAAGATCGTCGAGCACGTCCAGAACACCCGCATGGTGCTGGAGCGCAACCCGGCCTGGAAGCCCGAGACGGACCCGATCCGCAGCCAGTACCCGGAGAAGTTCGTCTTCACGTACGGCAAGGAGGCGCTCAACCTCAACCAGGAGATCCTCTCCGGGCGGGACGGCGGCGCCAACGCCACCACCGCGTCCGACACCCTCTCCGCCGAGCTGTACCAGACCACCGACACTGACCCGAAGGCCAAGGAGCTGGTGGTCTCCGGCCGGCAGGGCGCCTTCGTCACCCAGCTGATGATCAACAACCAGCGGGTGCCGGACGTCGAGGTCCGCAAGGCGCTGCACCTGGCCTACCCGCGCCAGCAGGCCCGCCAGGTCCAGGGCGGCGCCCGGACCGGCGAACTGGCCACCACGCTCAGCTCGCCCGCGCTGATCGACTGGCAGAAGTACGACCTCTACCCGGTCAAGCCCGAGGGCGACCCGGAGGCCGCCAAGGCCGAGCTCGCCAAGGCCAAGCAGGCGCCCGGCAGCCTGACCTACGCGTACCGGAACACCCCGACCGGGCAGCGCGTCGCCCAGGTGCTGGTCGAGGGCTTCGGCAAGGCGGGCATCACCGTCGTGCCCAAGCCGATCGACCCCAAGGCCTTCCTCGACGAGGTGCACCGCGACGGCGCCGCGTACGACCTGTTCGAGGAGACCAGCTCGGTCGACTGGCCGACCCCGTCCACCCTGATCCCGTTCTCCTTCGACGGCCGGGCCGGCAGCGACATCAACTCCGCGCTCTACCGCAACCCGGAGGTCGACAAGGAGATCGACCGGATCAACCAGATCGGCGAGCCGCGCGCCAAGGCCAAGGAGCTGTACGCGCTGGAGCAGACCGTGATGAAGGACGTGCCGGTGCTGCCGTTCGCCTACCCGACGGTCAACCAGCTGCGCGGCGGCAACGTCGGCGGGGCGTTCATCCACCCGATCTACGGGACCGTCTCGCTGGCCTGGCTGTACCTGAAGTCCTGAGTCGACCGGGGCCCGTTCCCGCCGCCCGTGCGCGGTGGCGGGAAC
>NZ_JBHVET010000310.1:0-9202 GCF_042802135.1 Kitasatospora sp. NPDC057512 | reverse complement strand
GTTCAAGGGACCCCGGGGCGCGCAACTGCCGTACGGACGTCAGGCCTTGGGGCCGGCCGACTGGACGACCTCGAAGGACCAGAGGGTGGAGCCGGAGGCGGCGGGGCGCTTGGGGGCCTCGCCGGCGGGGCCGTTCTGGTGGGCGGCCTTCATGGGGCCCTCCATCCAGGCCTTGAAGTCCTCCTCGCTGCGCCAGCGGGTGTAGACGAGGTACTGGTCGGTGCCCTCGACGGGGCGGAGGAGCTCGAACCACTCGAAGCCGTCCGAGTTCTCCACCGCGCCGGCCCGGGAGGCGAAGCGCTGCTCCAGCACCTCACGCTGCTCGGCCGGCACCGTCAGGACGTTGATCTTGACGACGGACATGGCACACACTCCTTCTGCTCCGGTGACTGCTTACGGGGAGCAGTCTGCTACACCTCACACGCCGCGGCTCAGGCGATCCACGGCGGGAGGACGCGCTGGTCGTCGCGCGGGGCGAGGGCGCAGGCGTCGGGCGGGGTGACGGCGTCGGGGTTGTAGGCGTGGGCGGGGGACGGGGAGGCGACGACGGCGGTGAAGCCGGTGTCGGTGGCGATCTGCCGGGTGGTGTCGGCGGGGAGGGCGGCGGTGTCCCCGGCGGCGAGGGTGAAGGTCTCCCCCGCCAGGTCGACCCGGGCGGTGCCGGTGAGGAGTGTCCAGACCTGCTCGGTGTCCATGGCGTGCAGTGGGCCCCGGGCGCCGGCGGTCATGTCGACGTGCCAGACGGCGAGGGAGGTGGCGCCCTGGGTGGGCGAGGCGTAGGTGGTCATGACGGCGTTCGGGGTCTCGGTGCGGCGGGCGTCGGTCCGGCGGATGACGGGCATGGCGAGGGAACCCCCTAGAATGGACAATGAAGTTGTCTATATAGACAATGAGGTTGTCTATCGTGTCAAGTGAACCGTCCCCGCCCGGCTTTGAGCTGCCGCTGCGCCTACTGCTCGCCTTCCGGACGATCATCGACGAGCTGCACGAGCGCATCGCCCGCGAAGGCCACCCCGACCTGCGCCCGATGCACGGCTTCGTCTTCCAGGCGATCGGCCCGCACGGCACCACCGCCACCGAGCTCGGCCGCCGCCTCGGCGTCACCAAGCAGGCCGCGGGCAAGACCATCGACGGCCTGGAGCAGCTCGGCTATGTCGAGCGGGCCGCCGACCCGGCCGACACCCGGCGCAAGCTGGTCCGGCTCACCGGACGCGGGGTGGACTGCCTGCTCCGCTCGGCCCGGATCTTCGACGAGCTGCGCGAGGAGTGGTCGGCGACCCTGGGCGAGGAGCAGCTGCGCCAGCTGGAGGACGGCCTGCGCCGGCTCGCCCCCGGCGACCCGTTCCGCCTCGACACCCCGCGCTGATTCGGGGCGCCGTAACTCCGGTACGGACGTCAGGACTTGGGCAGACCGCCGGTCGCCAGAGTCTGGTTCTTGTACGCCTTCACGCCGGTGATCTCGGCGCCGAACCACTCCGGCGCCGAGAACGCCTCCGCCTCGGCCTCCGAGCCGAACTCGACCTCGACGGTGCGCAGCCCGGCCAACTCCCCCTGGTAGACGTCCGCGTAGACCGTGACGCCGGACGCGTCGAAGGTGTAGCGCTCCTTGACCAGCCGCGCGCCCTCGGTGGCCGGCCAGAGTTCGGTGAACTCCTCCTCCCCCAGCTCGCGTTCCACCTCGATCCGTACGGTGGAGCCGGCAGGGGAACCGGCAGGGGAGCCGGCACCGGCACCGGACGCCTTGCGCTTGACGCCGAGGACGCAGCTGCCGCCGATCCGCCGCAGCCGTACCTCCGTCCCGTCGTCCTTGATCGCGATGTACCCCTGCTCGATGTGCTGCCGCACCGCCGTCTCCGGCGGCTCGAAGGCCTCCAGCAGGAACTTGCGCTCGATTTCGAGCGGCACGCCGCACCACCCCTTCCCGGTCACGCCCTACGGGCCGACGGACGAACGGACGGTCAGAACGACCGCCCCTCCCCACGGTACGGCCCCTGCGGCCCCGACGGGTCCGGACGGTCGCGCCGGTCCGCGCAGAGCGAGGAGCTGAGCCGGTTCAGGAGCCCGGCAAGTTCGGCGTACCGCTGCTCGTCCCAGTCCCCCAGCAGTTCGGCGAGCTGGGTGCGCCGGGCGGCAACCAGCCGCAGCGCCGCCTCCTCCCCCGGTTCGGTGAGCCGCAGCGGCAGCCCGCCGGCCCTCGCCGCCAGCCCCCGGCCCTCCACCTCCCGGACGGCCTCCTCGATCACCGAGACCGGGACGATCCGCCGCTCGGCCAGTTCGGCCGGCTCGACCGAGCCGTGCTGGTGCATCTGGAGCAGCAGCCAGCTGGAGGCGGGCCGCAGGTCCAGCCCGGCGGTCTCGGTGATCCGCCGGAAGAGGTCGCGCCGGGCCTCGCGGCTGTTCAGCACCGAGAGGGCGCGGGCGATCTCGTCCAGCGAGGTGCGCTCGACCGGGTTGAACCCGATGGACTCGCTGAGGTCCGGCGCGGTGACGGTGGAGCGCAGCTTCTGTTCGCGCAGGAACAGCGACAGCACGAAGGCGACCACCGCGACCGGCACCGCGTACAGGAACACCCGGGTGATCGACTCGGCGTACGCGTGGTAGACGCCCGGCTGGACGGCGGCCGGCAGTCGGGGGATGACCCGCGGGTCGGAGGTGATGACCTCCGGCCGGAACCCGGGCGGCAGCGGCACCCCCGCCAGGGCGTCGGCGAGCCGGCTGCGCAGTCCGCTCGCGAAGACCGTCCCGAAGATGGAGACGCCGAAGGAGGCCCCGATGGAGCGGAAGAAGGTGGCGCCCGCAGTGGCCACGCCGAGGTCCTCGTAGCCGACCGAGTTCTGCACGATCAGCACCAGCACCTGCATCACCAGGCCCAGCCCGAGGCCGAAGACCAGGAAGTAGAAGCTCATCTCGGCGGTGCTGCTGTGCTCGTCCAGCCGGGAGAGCAGCAGCAGCCCGACGGTGGTCACGGCCGTCCCGGCGATCGGGAAGACCCGGTAGTGGCCGGTGCGGGCGACGATCTGGCCGGAGCCGATCGAGGTGAGCAGCATGCCGAGCACCATCGGCAGCATGTGGATGCCGGACATGGTGGGCGAGACCTGCTGGACCACCTGGAGGAAGGTCGGCAGGTAGGTCAGCGCGCCGAACATCGCGAAGCCGATCACGAAGGAGATCACCGCGACCAGGCTGAACGTCCGCGAGCGGAACAGCCGCAGCGGCAGCACCGGCTCGGCGGCCGTCCGCTCGACCAAGACGAAGGCGAGCAGCAGCACCAGCCCGAGCACGCCGAGGCCGACGACCTGCCAGGACGTCCAGGCCCAGGTGGTCCCGCCGAGCGAGGTCATCAGCACCAGGCAGGTGGCGACGGCGGCGATCAGGACGGTGCCCAGGTAGTCGATCCGGTGCTCGCGCCGGACCTCCAGCCCGTGCAGCACCGCCGCGATCACCACCAGGGCGACGATGCCGATCGGCAGGTTGATGTAGAAGACCCAGCGCCAGCTGAGGTGGTCGACGAACACCCCGCCGAGCAGCGGACCGAGCACGCTGGTGACGCCGAACACGGCGCCGAAGAGGCCCTGGTAGCGGCCGCGGTCCCGGGGTGCGACGAGGTCGCCGACGATCGCCTGGGAGAGCACCATCAGTCCGCCGCCGCCCAGGCCCTGGAGCGCGCGGAAGGCGATCAGCTCGCCCATGTTCTGGGCGATCCCGCACAGCACCGAGCCGAGCAGGAAGATCACGATGGAGGCCTGGAAGAAGCGCTTCCGGCCGTACATGTCGCCGAGCTTGCCCCACAGCGGGGTCGCGGCGGTGGAGGCCAGCAGGTAGGCGGTGACCACCCAGGAGAGGTGGTCGAGGCCGCCGAGGTCGCTGACGATGGTCGGCAGCGCGGTGGAGACGATGGTCTGGTCGAGGGCGGCGAGCAGCATCGCCAGCAGCAGGGCGCCGATCGGCACCCAGAGGTTGGGGACGGTGACCGCCGGCGGGCCGGGCTCGCCCGCCGGGCTCCGGCCGGACGCGGTGCGCGGCTCCGTCATCGTGTCCCCGCGGGCGTCACGGCGTCCGCGTGCGGCGTCACGGCGCCTGCGCCGGGCATCACGACGTCTCCGTGGGCATGGCGTCTCCATGGGGTCCCGGGCCCGTCGGCCGGGCCGTGCGGATGATCACTCCCAGCTCACCGTGCTGGTCGGTTTCGTCCCGATATGTTCCACCGGGTTGAGCCGAGCGTAAGCGCCGGGGACAACCGCCGCGCTCCGGGCGTTCTCGGAGGAGCCAACCCGCACCAACCGGCACAACACCCCCGCCGGGGGACGGACGCCCCTGTCCCCCCTTCGGGCGGTCCTGCATAATCAGGCCCGATCGTGCGCCCGGATCCACCGGGAACGCGCGCCGAACCGAACGCGCGCCGGACGATCGACCGACTGAACGAACGAACGACGACTGACCAACGACGACCGACCGACGACCGACCGCGAAGTCGACGCGAAACCGAGGAGGACCGGCCGATGCCGGACCAGCACTGCCCGACGTGCGGCACCGCACGCTCCACCGGGTGCGGCTGCCTCCCGGACCCGAGCCTCACCGAGACCGCCGTCCTGCCGCACGTCGAGGGCCCGCCGCTGGTCCGCCCGTACGTTCCGCAGACCGCCGACCAGGTGGCCGACGAGAGCCACCCGAACGCACCGGTGGTGGACCCGTTCGCGACCACGGTGCTGCCGCCGGTCCCCCCGGGCCGGCCCGCCCCCGGGCAGCCGGCCGCTCCCCCGCTCGGACCGGACGCGGACGCGTACGCCACCACGGTGCTGCCGCCCGTCGCCCCGGGACAGGACCCGTTCGGGTCGGCGCAGGCCCCCTTCGGGTCGGCGCAGGCCCCCTTCGGATCGGGACAGACCCCGTCCGGCCCCGGGCAGGACCCGTTCGGCCCGGCCGCCGACGGCTACCCCGGTGCCCCCTCCGAGGCCCACCCCGGCGGCCACGGGGACGCGTACGCCACCACCGTGCTGCCGCCGGTCCCGCCCTCCGGACCGGGCGGGAACGAGATCGGCCTCTTCGCCTTCGGAGGGGCACCCGGCGTCGGGCAGGCACCGGACGTCGCGCGGGCCCCGGACGATCCCGGGCCGGAGGGCGGCGGCCGGGCCGCCAGACGGGCGGCCGAGCAGGCCGACCGGCGCCCGTTCGCCCAGCGCAAGGGGCTGCTCACCGGGATCGGCGCCGCCCTGGTCGCGCTCACCATCGGCGTCGCGTACGCGGTGACGCCCTCCGCCGAACCGCCGGCCAAGCAGGCGCAGCCGCTGCCGACGAGCACCCTGGCGCCCGCACCGGTGGACCCGCCCACCCTGGCGACGCCCGTCCCGACCACGGCGGCGCCGACCAGCGAGGCACCGAGCCCGACGCCCACCCCCACCCGCAAGCCGAGCCCGACGAAGACGGTCGCCCCGACGCCGACGGCCGCACCGACCACCGAGGCCCCGCCCGCTCCCCCCGCCCCGGCCCCCACGCCGACCGTGCCCGCGGCCCCCTCCCCGACCCCGACGCCCACCACCGCCCCGACCCCGCGCGTGCTGCAGTCCGGGATGAGCGGGCCCGACGTGACCGCCCTCCAGCAGAAGCTCGCCGTCGTCGTCTGCTGGGCGAGCGTGCCGGTGACCGGGGTGTACGACGACACCACCGTGAACACCGTCGGCTACGTCCAGTGGATGTGGGCCGTCAAGGGGGACAAGCGGGGCGTCTTCGGTCCCAACACCCGTGCCGCCCTGGACGCCCACAACAGCTGCTGAGGCCGCCAGGCGAGGGATCAGCCGGTGATCGCCCCGAAGATGCTGATGCCCGCCAGCACCACCATGATCGCCGCCGCCACCCGGATGATCAGCTTCATCGGCACGTACTTGAGCAGCTTCTGGCCGCCCACGATGGCGATCCCGCCGACCGCGCACAGCGCCAGCCAGGAGCCGAGGCCGACGGCCAGCGGGTCGGCGTACTTGGCGGCCAGGTTGGCGGTCATGATCTGGGTCAGGTCGCCGAACTCGGCGATCGCGACCACCACGAAGCTGGCCCCGGCCACCTTCCAGAAGCTGTTCGAGGACGGCTCCTTGGCCGCGTGCTCGTCCTCGTCCTCACCGCCGTGGAACAGCAGCATCGCCGCGCCGACCAGGAACAGCAGACCGGTGACGCCCTCCACCCAGCGGTGCGGCAGCAGCGAGAGCAGGTGCCCGGCGGCGAGCGCGAGGCCCACCTGGAGGGCGAAGGCGGCGGCGATGCCCGCGAAGACGTAGCTCGCGCGGTACTTGGTGCCGAGCACCAGGCTGGCCAGCGCGGTCTTGTCCGGCAGTTCGGCCAGGAAGATGATGCCGAAGGTCAACGCGGCAACGGTGAGACTCATCAGGGGTTTTCCTCGGTCGGAGGCTGCCCGGCCGCCGCGGCTCCGTCAGGGGACGCTTCGGCCCGACAGCACTGGTCATGGTCACAGCACTGCGGCCGAAGGTCTCGCCGGCACCGTTCATCGAGCGGTGCCCCGGGCGCCGGGCCCCTGGGGGCCAGTATGTCGACGGTCCGGTGGAGGGCTACTCCCCTTCAACGGCCCCAAGCGTACCCGACGGCGTCGACCGACCCGTCCGGGAAGACCGCCGGAGGCCACGGAGGCCCGCAGAGGCCCACGGAGACCTACGGGGACCCACGAGGGCCGACGCGGACCGACCCGCCTACCGGCCGCCCCCGTCCGGCTCGACCGTGACCAGCCCGCGCCCGACCAGTTCCAGCACCACCGCGATCGCCACCGATTCCACCGCCAGCAACCCGATCAGCACGAACAGCTGCACCGCCCCCGCCTGGACCGGCGAGGCTCCGCCCAGCAGCATCCCGACGAACGCCCCGGGCAGGGTGACCAGGCCGACCGTCCGGGTCTGGTCCAGCGCCGGGACGAGCGAGGTCGCCGCCGCCGTCCGGCAGATCTCCAGCCGGGCGTCGCGCTCCTCGAAGCCGAGCGCCAGCGCGGCCTCCACCTCGCCGCGCCGCAGCCGCAGCTCGTCCAGGGCCCGCCGCCCGGCCAGCGAGGTCGCGCTGAGCGCGCCGCCGATCAGGATGCCCGCGACCGGGATGACGGACAGGCCCTCGGTCGGCAGCAGTCCGACGCCCAGCAGCAGGGCGAGCACCGGCAGCACCCCGGCACCGATCGGGGCGGCCGCCCAGACCCAGCCCGGGCCGGGGGTCATCCGCCGTCCGGCGGTGCGCACCGCGACCGAGAACATCACCAGCACGAACAGCGCCGACCACCAGAGCGAGCCGACCACCCAACTGATCACCGCGGCAACGGCCGCCAGCTGCACCACCGCGCGCAGCCCGGCCCGCAGGACGGCGTGCCCGTGGCCGAGCAGGCCCCGCCCGGCCACCGCGACGGCGGCCAGCAGCAGCACGGCGGTGACCACCCCGAGCACCGGGGTGACCGGCAGCAGCTGGCCGCCGGACGCCGCCAGCGGCACCGGCATCAGATCCAGCTGGTGAACCACATCCGGTCCTGCCAGGACGACATCGGGATCACCTCCGCCGTGTACAGCGGGTAGAAGAAGGCGAAGCAGCCGACGATCGCGAGCACGACCGCCCCGGCCCCGATCGCCCCGATCCGGCGGCGCTCGGGGCTGCACCCGGCCGGGCCGAGGATCGCCCCGAGCATCTGGGCCACGGCCAGGCACAGGAAGGGCACCAGCACGACCATGTAGAAGGAGAAGATCGTCCGCTCCTGGTACCGGAACCAGGGCAGGTAGATCGCGGCGACCGCGCACAGCACCGCGCCCGAGCGCCAGTCCCGCCGGAAGAACCAGCGCCACAGCAGGTAGACCAGCGCGAAGCAGGCCGCCCACCACAGGAACGGCGTGCCGAGGCCGAGGATCTGCGCCGCGCAGCCGCCCGAGGAGGTGCAGCCGCGCTGCCCGTACGGGATCTGCTCCCAGTACATCGAGACCGGGCGGCCGTCGACCAGCCAGGCGAAGGGGTTGGACTGGTAGGTGTGCGGGGTGCTCAGGCCGGTGTTGAAGTCGTACATCTGCGCGTGGTAGTGCCACAGGCTGCGCAGCGGCGCGGGCACCCAGCCCATCGGGACCTGCGGCAGCGGGATGCCGAGGACGCTGTCCGGGGAGAGCCCGGCGCGCCCGTCGGCCCAGTGCCGGTCGTAGCCGCCCCCGCCGTTGGCGCCGCTGCCTCCGGTGGCCAGCCAGCCGCTCCAGGCGCCGACGTACACCACCACGGCGGAACCGACCACGGCGAGGAAGGCGGGGACGGCGTCCAGGCGCAGCATGGAGCGCCAGGGGCGGCGGGCGCCGGCCCCGCGGCGGCCGGACTGGTCCCACAGGACGGTCAGGATGCCGAAGGCGGCGAGGATCGGGGCGCCGTTCCACTTGACCGCGCAGGCGGCGCCGACGAACACCCCGGCGGCGATCCGCCAGGGGCGCCAGCCGAGCCGGACGGCGTCGGCGTCGGCCGCCCCGGCGAGCCTGGCGCGGACGTGGTCGCGGTCGATCAGCAGACTGCCGAAGGAGGCGAGGACGAAGAACATCTGGATGCCGTCGAGCAGGCCGACCCGGCTCATCACCAGCTGGAGGCCGTCCACCGCCATCAGCAGCGCGGCGGTGCAGCCGACCAGGGTGGAACCGAAGAGGCGGCGGCCGATCCGGGCGAGCATCAGCACGGCGACGGTGCCGAGCAGGGCGGTCATGAACCGCCAGCCGAAGGGGTTGAGCCCGAACAGCTGCTCGCCGGTCGCCATCACCCACTTGCCGAGCGGCGGGTGCGCGACGAACTCGGGCGCGGAGCCCAGCGGGATCGACTGCGGGACGGAGAGGATGTCGGCGTTGGCGTGGTCCGGCCAGGTGCCCTCGTAGCCCTGCTGGAGCAGCGACCAGGCGTCCTTGGGGTAGTACGTCTCGTCGAAGACGAAGGCGTTGGGGTGGCCGAGGTTCCAGAACCGCAGCAGGCCGGCGAAGAGCGCGACGGCGATCGGTCCGAGCCAGCCGGAGCGGTCGGCCGCCCAGCGGACCAGGCCCCCGCGCGGGGCCGGGGCCGGGGCGGCGGGGGTCGGGGCCGCCGGTGGGTGCGTGAGCGCCGCTTGCGTCATAGCCTCGCCGATTTCGCCTGTCTGCTCTGCCCGGGGCCTGGCTCCGCCCGGGTCGCGCCGCGCCCGCCGGGGCCGGGCGGTCAACAGCCACTGACACTATGTGGC
>NZ_JBHVET010000309.1:0-9225 GCF_042802135.1 Kitasatospora sp. NPDC057512 | reverse complement strand
GGTCGACCAGGACGGCCAGCGCGTGCGGGTCGTCGGGCGCGGCGGCCCCGGGCCCGCCGTCGCCCGCATGGAGGTCGCCGACCCAGATCAGCCCGGCCTCGGGGCCGCGCAGGGTGTCGGGACGGACCAGCCGGCGCTCGGCCGGGTGGCCCTCGGGGGGATGGGCGGTCAGGCCGCCGACCAGCAGGCAGAGCACCCGCACCCGGCCGGGCGCGGGGTACCCCATCAGCTGCTCGTACCTGGTGCGGTGTCCGACCAGGCCGGCGGGGGTGTCGACGACCAGGAAGCGGTGGTCGTGCGGCCGCGGCCGGGCGAGCCGGGCGGTGACGGCGTTCCGCAGGTCGGCCGGGTCGGTGCCGGCGAGTTCGGCCGTGCGGAGGTCGAGGTGGACGACCGGGGCGTGGGTACGGATCGGCTCGCTCATGCGAACTCGCCTCCCTCGCGGCCGCCGGCCTGTCCGTCGAGGTCGTCGTAGTACCAGGACGGCGGCTCGGCGGGCTCGCGGTACGGCCCGGCGGGCTCGCGGTACGGCCCGGCGGGCTCGCGGTGCGACCCGGCGGGCTCGCGGTACGGCTCGGCGGGCTTGCGGTACGGCCCGCCGTTCTCCTGCCGGTGGCCGGCGGCGTCCCGGTCGTCCTCCTCTCCGCGCGGCGGCCGTGCGGGCCCGTCGTCCTCGACCTCCTCGACCTCCTCGACCGGACGCGACGACGGCTCGCCGCGCCGGACCGCCTCCAGGAGCCGGCCCAGGTCCGGCTCGACGGCGCGCTGGTCGCGGAACTCCGCCTTCAGCGCCTCCGGCAGGGTCTCCGCCCAGAACTCCCACAGCGGGCGGAACCAGCCCTCGACGCGCTCCCCGCCCGACTCCCGGCGGGACGTGAGCAGGCGCAGCTGCTGCGGCGCGATCTGCTCGACCAGCCGGACGAACAGCGGATCGGGACGGCCGACCGACCGGGTCAGCCCGACCGGACGGGCCTCCATCAGCTGGTGGCAGTAGTCCCAGACCGTCCGCTCGTCGTCCAGCACGGTCCAGCGCTCGTAGGCGCGCAGCAACTCGGCCCAGCTGGAGACGCCGTCGTGCTGCGCGCCGAGGCGCAGCCGCACGCCCGGCGCGTCGGTGCCGCGCTCGCGGTGCAGCCGCAGCCGGATCACCCGGGGCGAGTCCTCGGAGCCCTCCAGCACGTCCACCTGGCCGTTCCACAGCAGGCAGAGCAGCCGGTGCAGCACGTGGCGGCGGTCCGCCTCGGTGGACACCAGCCAGTCGTCCCGGTGGCCCAGGCGCTGGCGCCAGCGCAGGACGTCCTCGGCCTGCTCCCCCTCCCGCGCCTTGGCCCACTGGCGCAGCACCTTGCGGACCTCGGGCACCTCGGTGAGGCTCATCTCGCTGCGGAACAGCACCACCGTGATCGACTCCGTATCGACGCCGCGGAACTCCGCCTGCGCGTCCCCGGGCAGCCGCAGCGCCCGGCGCAGGTAGTCCCTGGCCTCGTCGACGTTCCCGACCTTCGGGTAGGTCACCAGTACCTTGAGCGGCCCGGTGCCCTCCGGCACGAAGCCGGCCGGCAGCAGGCCGGCCACCTTGCGGCCGAACTGTTCCAGGGCCTCCCTGCTGACCTGGTCGCCGGCCTCGGCGCTGCCCGCCGCCGCGGCCAGCAGGACCCCCATGGACGGCAGCAGCGGACGCTCCTCCAACTGCTCGCCGCTCTCCGCGAAGAGCCGCTTGACGCCGGCCTCCACGATCGCCTTGACCCCGCCGACCGCGCCGTCGGGGTCGCGCCGGCTCGCGGCGTGCGCCGTGCGCCACTCGTCACCCTTGACCAGCCGCAGCAGCAGGCCGGCCTGGTCCCCGCTGTCGGCCAGGCCCTCGCTGGTGGCGAGCCTGGCGACCAGGTCGTCGTAGAAGTGCCGCAGGTCGCGCTGCGGCGGCAGCAGGTAGGAGACGCCGGTCCGGTCCTCGTACAGCACCCGGGACTGCTCGGCGAAGGCCTTCGGCTCCTGCGTGGAGTGCCGGTGCAGGGCTTCGACCAGGCGGGTGACCTCCCGCTCCAGGGCCCGGGCGGCCGGCTCCCAGCGCGGCTGCTGGTCCCGCCAGCCGTCGTGCCAGATCTGTCGGCCGCGCCAGCGGTACCAGGCGTCCTGCTCGCGCAGCACGGTCTGGACGTCCTCGTCCCCCCAGCGCGGCTGGGCGAGCCCGTAGGCCCGCCGCCTGATCCGGGGCACCGGCGGCGGCTGGTCCGGGGTGCCCGGGGGCAGGACCGGGCGCCGGGTGCGGTTGTCGAGCAGGCCGAGGAAGCCGAGGCGGGCGAGGTCGTTGGCCTCCTCCGGCACCCCCTTGACGATCCGCTCGACGGTGAACGGGTCGACGGTGGCGAGCAGTTTGTCCACCGCCCGCCGGGGCGCGAAGTTCTGCGCCATGTCCGCGGTGCGTTGCGCCACCCGGCGGGCCAGGTCGGCGAGGGCCTGCTGCATGTCGCCCTGTCGGGCCATCAGCGCGGCCTCGATCGCCGACCCGCCGCGCGGCTCCGAGGCGAACGGCTGGAGCTCCAGCGCCCGGCGCTCCAGGAGTTCCTCCAGACCGGAGTCCGCGAACATCTGCTTCACCAGCTCCTCGGCGGACCGCTGGGTGTGGCGGGAGCCGCTGCTCAACTGCTCGACCGAGGCGCGCAGGAAGCGGCCCGAGACCAGGGCCGCCAACTCGTCCACGGGCGCGGTCATCGAGGCGACCAGGCTGGTCGAGACGCCCTTGCGGCCGATCCCGGCGTCGGACACGTTCGACCGGGACACCCCGCGGTTGATGAAGCTCTGGGCGAAGGTCTGGTAGTCGTCGTCGGCCCGGGAGCGCCCGTTCTCCCGGCCGTCGCCGAGCTCGGTGCCGATCAGCGACATCACCAGCGAGACCATCGAGCGGCGCAGGTCGTCCTGGCGGATGCCGGCGGTGCGGCTGAACAGGAAGGCGGTCGGCAGGATGCCGCTGCGCAGCCGGATCGGCGCGGTGTGCGGGTAGCGGATCCGCAGCGTCAGGTCCTTGTCGAGGTCGCCGAGTTCGGCGCCCTCGACGGGGGCGTTCTGCTCGTCCACCAGCCGGAACAGGTCGACCAGGGCGCGGGCGGAGTTCAGCTCCGCCTCCCGGCCGCCCCCGCGCGCCGCCGGGAACGCGGAGGGCATCACCACCAGCGGGTAGATGTTGACGCCGCCGAGGCGCTTCTCCTGGAAGGCGTGGTTGATCAGGTGCAGGTAGTCCAGGAAGATCCCGGCGCCGGTGCCGCCGGCGACCGAGAAGGCCACGAAGACGTCGCAGCCGGTCACCTGGCCGCCGCCGAGCTGGCTCAGGACACCGCCGGCGCGCGCGAGCACGTCGATGGCGTCGGTCAGCGGGGCCAGCACCGGGTCCAGCCCGTCGCGCAGGGTGCCGAACAGCCCGGCGCGGCCGACCGTCGGCAGCTGCCCGGCGCCGTTCTTGAGCGGGACGACCCTGGGCTCGTTGGCGCGCGGCGGCAGCCAGGAGGCCGTCTCGTCGGAGAGGCTGGCCCGGAGCATCCTGGTGATGTCGGGCGAACTGTCGTAGTTCGGCAGCAGGTTGGGGGTGGCGCGCGAGGTGCGGCTGTACGCGGCGCGCAGCGCCGGATCGGCGGTGGCGAGCGGCAGGTGGGCCAGGTCCGCCTCGCTGAAGTCGGCGTAGACGAACTGCAGGCAGTCCGGCAGCTGGTGGGGCGCCATGCCGCCGATGTGGGTGAGCGCGGTGCCGTCGGGGCCGCACAGTTCGGCGCGCAGGCGCCGCTCCAGTTCGGCGCCGACGAGGCCGCCGGTGCCGCCCAGGCCGACGAACAGCATCGGCTGGAAGATCTTCATGGGTTCCGCCTTCATCCGGCCGCGCGGGCGCGGCCGGCTCGGGTGTCGACCGGCATGGGTGTCGACCGGCACGGGTCAGGGGTGGTGGAACGGGTGCTCGGGTACGGGGGGCTCAGATGTAGTCGTCGACGACGGTCCGCGCGCCGGCGTCGGGTGGTGTGGGACGCCCCGCGGGACCGGTCCTGCCGCGCCGTTCGTCCCGGATCCCCACGGCGAGCCCGCCCGCGAGCGGCACCGGCCGGTCCGGCTGGATCCGGGCCCTCGCCTGCCCACGTCGCTCCAGCACCACTCCGCCGTCCAGGCTGCGCTGCACCCGGTACGGTCCGCCGGGCTGCCGGACGAGCCGGGGGTCGGGGCCGCCGAGGCCGTGCACGTCGAACGCGTACCAGCGCTTGGTGCCGGAGTCGGCGGTGATGTCGGCGAGTTGGCGGCCCTCCGGGTCCAGCAGGAGCAGCCTGAGCCCCGCCGGGTCCTTGCCCGTCCACGTCCGCAGGCGCAGGGCCAGCGCGGCCAGGACGGCCAGCACCGCCACGAGGCCGCCCAGCAGCAGCGCCCACCACCAGCTCTCCCAGAAGGTCGGCGGCCGGGTGATCGTCAGCGACAGGGGGCTGTCGACCAGGACCCGGTCCCGGTCGGTGGTGTCGACCACGGTGACCTTGCCGCCGAGCCGCAGGTCGCCGCCGTCGAGCAGTCCGTGGAACGCGCCCGACCGGGCCGCCGTCACCGCGACGTCCACCCGGCGGGACTCGCCGGGCGCCAGGGTGATCTCCTCCGGGGTCACGGCCAGCAGGCCCGGGGCGGTGTCCCGGAGGGCCGGCCGCAGCGTGTGCGGGGCGCCGTCCGCGTTGTGCAGGGCGAGGCTGCCGGCCAGCTCGTCCCCGGGGTGGAGCCGCCGCCCGGCGCCGTCGTCGAGGGTGAGGGCGGCGGTCACCAGCGGTACCGCCGGGGCGACCAGGGTGCCCTGCGAGCGGTCCTCGTCGGCCGTCAGCCCGGACGCGGCGAGGGTGCCGGAGACCTTGATCCGGCCGGTCGCCGCGGCGGGTACGGTCACCGTCCCGCTGAACGCGCCGTCGCCGGCCCTGCCGTCCGGGGCGGAGCCGTCGTCGGCCAGCCTGACCGGCACGGGCGCGAACCCCTCGCCGCTCAGGACGGCGCTGACCCGCAGGTCCTTCAGGTCCTGGGGATCCGTCACCTCGACCCCCTGGCGGGTCTGGAGCCTGAGCGTCACGACGGCCCGCTCGCCGGCCCGCGGCGAGGGCGGCGCCATGGTGATGGAGCCGCGCAGCGCGCCGCGCCACAGCACGTTGACGGTGGCCAGCTGCGCCCGGTGGTCCGCCGGGGCGTCCAGGTGGACCCGCCACTGACCCGGCTTGGGGTCGGTGATGCGCAGCGACTCGACGGTCTGGTCGCGGGGCGAGAGCTCGAACTTCGAGACCGGGTCGGTGGTGGTGCCGGTGATCTCGCGGCCGTCGGGGTCGACGTAGGTGGCGGTGACGGCGGGGTCGCCCTTGTCGACGACGATGCTGCCCACGGTGGTGAGCGGGGAGATCCGCACGTCGATGTCGATCGGCGGGTGGCCGGTGCCGCCGGCGGTGGCGCGCAGGCAGTGGGCGGCGGCGAAGGCGGTCCGCATCGCGTCGGCGACGGCGGTGGCGTCCGGTACCACGGTCGCCCGGGGCTGGGCGTCGGGCAGGTCGACGCAGCCGCCCTGGAAGCCCGCGGCCGCCATCCGGTCCAGGGCGGCCCGGTCGATGTCCGAGCCGAAGCCGAGCGGCCAGACCTGGATCCGGGCGGCCTGCGCGGCGGCGAGGGCGCGGGTCAGCGCCTCCTCGCCGGCGGCGGCGCGGTGGGCCGGGTCGCCGTAGGCCGGGCTGTCGCCGACGTCGAGCCTGCCGTCGGTGAGGAGGAACAGGACCCGGGGCGTGGCCGGGTCGGCCCCGGCGGCGAGCCGGCTGACCCCCTGGAGGACGGCGTTCGGGAAGTCGGTGCCCTGCCCCTCGTCGGGCCTGCGGCTGCGCAGGTCGCTGATGCACCTGCCGATCCGGTCGCGGCCGGCGCCGTCCAGGACGGTGGGCGGGCAGACCTCGTCCACCGGGTGCTGGGACTCGTTGTCCGCGCTGGCGAAGCCGAGCACGGTGACGGTCGACTTCGGGTGGACCTCGCCGAGGGCGATCCCCGCGGCGGCGGCCCGCTCGCGGTCGACCTCGGCGGGCTTGAGGCTGCCCGACTCGTCCACGGCGATCGCGTAGTCGACCGGGCCGACGGCGGCCGGCGGTGCCGCCGGCGGTGCGCTCGTCGGCGCGGGGGCCGTCGTGGGGCTCGGCTCGGCGGAGGCCGGGCCTGGCAGGAGGCCGACGGTCAGCAGGGATGCCGCGGTGAGGGCGGCGGCCCGCCCGAGCCCGCCGGTGGCGCGCCGGCGCCCACGGGCCCGGGCGCCGGTCGGGCCGCGCCCGGGAGGGCGTGCGAAGAGCAGGTGTGGCACCGTCGTCTCCTCTGGATCGGGGGTGCGTTCCACCGGCCGACGGACGGACGGGCGTCGGCCGGTGGCAGGCGGTCGGGGTCGGGCGGTCGGGGTCGGGCGGCTCAGGTGAGCAGGATTCCGGCGGTGGCGAGGACCGAGCCGGGGGCCAGGCAGGCGACGCCCCAGCGGATTCGGCGGTACTTGGCGGCCAGGATGGTGCTGACGTCGACGGCTTGGACGAGCAGCCAGTCGAGCGGGTCCCGGCCGGCCGCGACGATCTGTTCGGTGAGCACGGGCCGGCTCTCGGAGGTGAGCAGGTCGCCGAAGAAGGTCACCCCGTCGTGGTCGCGCAGGGTTCCGGTGCGGGGCAGGATCGCCCGGACCAGCGCGACCGCCCCGGCGGCCCAGAACACGCCGCCGAGCGCGAGCAGGACGGCGGCGAGCGTCCCGGGCCGGCCGTCGGCCCAGTTGCGGTCCAGGAGCAGGGCGGGCAGGCCGAGGGCGGCGGTGAGCAGGATCGAGGACTTGGTGTCGGCCCGTCCGATGTCCTCGCGGACGACGCACAGGAGGCGGTCCGCGACGAAGCGGGCCTCGTCCGAGCAGGGGACGGGTTCGGGGACGGGCGCGGGGGCTGGGGCGGGTCCGGTAGCGGTCATGAGCGGTCAGCTCCTGTCACCGGGGGACCACGGGCGGCGGTCCCGGTCGTCGTCGTGGTCGTCGTGGCGGTCCCTGCGGCGGTCGTCGTCGGAAGCGGCGTGGTCCTGCGGGGCGGTGTCGGAACCCGTGCGGCCCCAGTCGTCGAAGGCCTCGCTGGGCCGGCGCGCGGGCGGATCCTGCGCGGGGAGCCGGTCCCGGGGGGCGGGCTCGGCCTGCACCCACGAAGGGGTGAACGCCGGGCCGCCGGGCCGGTGGTCGTCCCGGCCGCCGTGGCCGTTCCCCGGGAGCTCGGGCCTCGCCGCCGGCTCCCGGATCGGCGGCCGGCCGAAGGAGCCCTCGATGCGGTACGCGGGCGTGCCCAGCAACTCCCGCACCTGCGCCTCCAGTTCGGCCGACTGGATGACGCCCTTCTCGACCAGCCGCAGGGTGTGCTCCAGCAGCTCGTGCTTGTCCGCGCGGGACTCCTGGCGCAGGAGCTCCATGAAGGCGCGCGCCTGGTCCGGGTTGTCCGAGAGCATGAAGCAGATCTGGTTCCACTCACCGCCGTCCAGCATCGCCCGGAAGGTGCGCATGCGGATCTGGAGCAACTCGGTGCGGTGGTGCTCCGCCGCCACCTCGCGGTCGTAGCCCCGGGCCGTCGTGCGGTCCTCGTAGGCGGAGTTCCGGTCGGCGTCGGCGTGCCGGATGGTCGTGCTGTCCACCGCGACCCGCACGTAGACGTCCGCGTGCAGCCCCAGGTCGTAGCCCAGGTCGTTCCACTGTCCGGTGCGGCAGGCGGACTTGGCCGCGCGGTCGACCTCGGCGGCGGCGGTCACGGGGTAGCCGGAGCAGATCGTGCGCAGGCGCTCCAGCAGCGGCCCCTTCAGGCGCTCCGCGACGTCCCTGACCTGACCGTCCACCACCTTGCGGTAGTCGACGACCGACCAGTGCACGTCCACCTCCACCTCGAAGAAGGTGGCGCTGCCGACCGCCGGGATCCGGAGGGACAGCTGGCAGAGGTGGGTGCCCCGGGCCACCTCGCAGATCGTCACCGGCCGGGCGAAGCGCGGGCGGTCGACGTGCTCGGTGCCCATCGCGGTGACCACGCTGTGGCCGCCGTTGCGGTAGA
The DNA here is from genome assembly GCF_042802135.1 of Kitasatospora sp. NPDC057512. Lineage (NCBI taxonomy): Bacteria > Bacillati > Actinomycetota > Actinomycetes > Kitasatosporales > Streptomycetaceae > Kitasatospora > Kitasatospora sp. NPDC057512. Next base: position 1,153 of record NZ_JBHVET010000309.1, on the reverse strand, counting down.
AGTGCACCAGGGCGACCTCGGCGCTCGGCTTGCGGGTGCACTCGGCCGGGCGCCCGTACTCCTTCAGCAGCGGTCCGGCCGGCCGTTCGGGCCTGGCCGCCTTGGCGAGGGCAGGCGGGCCGGCGGCCTGTGGATCGTCCGTCATCGTCGTTCCTCCGTTTCCCTGGTGCCCTCGTCCTGCCGCCCGTCCTCACGGCGGCCGGTGGGCCGGTCCCGTCCGCCGCGCCGGTCGCCGTCGGGGCGGCCGCCGGTGGCGAGGTCCCACAGTTCGCGGGCCCGCGCCGTCGGCAGCGGCTCGTCCGGGTCGCTCATCATGCGTCGCAACAGCCAGTCCAGGAGCCGCCGTTCGCGGTCGGTGCCGACCAGGACCGGGAGCAGTGCGGCCAGGCCGGCCCTGGTGTCCGGGCCGTCCTCGTCGGCGGCGGTCCGCAGCCAGAGTTCCAGGCAGTCGGTGGCGGCCTCGTAGGAGCGCGGTGTGCGCAGCGCCGTCCACAGCAGGTCGGCCAGCAGGACGGCGCGGTCGGGGCGGGTGGCCGCGAGGGCGAGCGGCAGCGGCCACTCCAGGTACCGGCCCAGCTCCGGCCAGGCCTCGCCGTCCCACACCTCGCCGACCGTGGTCACCGCGAGCCGGACGACCGCCAGCAGGCCCAGGTCCTGGTAGGGCACCCGCTTGTCGGCGGTCCATTCGGCGAGGCGGCGCAGCACGGCCCGGTCGTCGGGGCCGGCGAGCAGCCGGACGATGCCGTGCGAGGCGATCGGCGCCTTGTCGCCGTCCTCGTGGGTGCCGATCCGGGCCAGGCCGTCGAGTGCGGCCTCCACGGGGGAGGCGTGGCCGAAGCCGAGCACCAGGGCGGCGGTCCAGCGCAGGTGCGCGGAGTGCGACCTGCTCCAGTCGTCGACGAGGGCGTGGACGGCCGGCCGGTGGCTCTCGTGCCGGGCCGCCTGGTCCAGCACGGTGGCGGCGAAGGCCCGGCGCCGGGCGGCGCGGGCGGTCGCCATCGGGCGGACCAGCTTCTCGTAGCCGGTCGCGAAGTCGCGCGCGCAGAGCTCGCCGGAGGCGAGCGCGGCGCGCACCCAGATCTCCGGCCGGGGGTCGTCGGCGAGCAGCCGCATCCAGCGGACCACCGGCTCGCGGGCCGGGTGGTGCCGGTCC
>NZ_JBHVET010000308.1:0-9235 GCF_042802135.1 Kitasatospora sp. NPDC057512 | reverse complement strand
GCCTCGAGGGCGCCGCCAACATCCACCGGCTGAACCTCTTCCAGGGGCTGCTCACCGGAAAGGTCGGGCGCGCCTAGCGGCGGCGCCCCGGGGCCCGCTCCGGGCCCCGGACCAGGGCCTTCGCCCCATCAGGTGCGAATCAGTGCGACGTCAGCGTGTTCGGAAACCATGGGGCCATCGCTTCGGACCGATTGGGCACCCGCTACCACGGAACGACCGGGTGGGAGTAGACGCATGCCAGTTATCACGACACCGCAGGAATTCGACGTCGAGGACCTGTACGTCGACCTCCGGCGGATGATCGGCCGTCCGCTGTACCTCAAGTGCGAGGGCTTCAACTTCGCCGGCTCGGTCAAACTGCGGGCGGCGGGCGAGATGGTGGACTCCGCCGTCCGGTCCGGGGCGCTGCGGCCGGGGATGACCATCGTGGAGAGCTCCTCCGGGAACCTCGGCGTGGCGCTGAGCCTCGTCGCGGCGAGCCGGGGGCTCAACTTCGTCTGCGTCACCGACTCCCGCTGCACCACCGTCTCCCGGCGGCTGATGCAGCGCCTGGGCGCCGACGTGCGGGTGGTGACCGAGCCCGACCCGCAGCGCGGCCTGCTCGGCGCCCGGCTCGACCTGGTCGCCCGGCTGTGCGCCGAGCACCGGGACTTCCACTGGCTGAACCAGTACGCCAACCCGGGCAACTGGACCGCCCACTACCGCACCACCGGGCCGCAGATCGCCAAGGCCTTCCCGGAGCTGGACGTGCTGTTCGTCGGCGCCGGGACCACCGGCACCCTGATGGGCTGCGCCCGGTACTTCCGGGAGAACAACCCGGGGGTGACGATCGTCGCGGTCGACGCCGTCGGCTCGGTCAACTTCGGCCACGAGCCGGGCGGTCGGCTGATCCCCGGCATCGGCACCAGCGTCCGGCCGGCCATCCTCGACGAGTCCTACGTGGACGACACCGTGCTGGTCGCGGAGACCGACACCGTCCGGGCCTGCCGCGCCCTGCTGCGCGAGGGCTTCCTGCTCGGCGGCTCGACCGGCACGGTGCTCAGCGGCGCGGCCCGCTGGCTGGGCGCCAACCGGCCGGACGAGGAGCTGACCGCCGTGGCCATCGCGCCCGACCTCGGCGAACGCTACCTGGACACCGTCTACGACGACGCGTGGGTGCTGGAGTCCTTCGGCCCCGACGCCCTGGCCGCCGAGGCGGCCGCCACCGGTACCGGTACCGGCCTCGCCTCGATCGGCCCGACCTCCGTGGGGAGCCTGTGATGACATCGGTCCTGGGGACCTCGCTGCCGCTCACCGCCGGCCAGACGGAGATCTGGCTCGACGTCAACGGGGCCGGCGGGAGCAACGCCTACAACTCGGCCGGCTACCTGGACGTCCGCGGCCCGCTGGACCGGGCCCGCTTCCGCACCGCGCTGGGCCGGCTGGTCGAGGAGGCGCAGTGCCTGCGCGCCCAGTTCCTCGACGTCGACGGCGAGCCCCGCCAGCGCCTCCGCGAGGTCGGCGAACTGCCGCTCGACGAGCTGGACTTCGGCGCCGAGCCCGATCCGTCGGCGGCGGCGCTGGACTGGATGCGGACGGACCTGGCGAAGCCCTACGACCCCGCCGGGTTCCCGCTGTTCCGGCTCGCCGTCCTCACCCTGGGCCCGGACCGGACGCTGTTCTACCTCTCCGTCCACCACCTGCTGTGCGACGGCTTCAGCCAGGTGGTGCTCTGGCGCCGGCTGGCCGAACTGTACGAGGCCGACGGCGGGGAGGCCGGCCCGGCCCTGCCCCCGCTCGCCGACCTGCTCGCCGCCGAGGCGGCCTACCTCGGCTCCTCCCGGGCCCGCCGGGACGCCGAGTTCTGGCAGCGCCGGTTCCCCGAGCCGCCCGAGCCCGCCGACCTCTCCCACCGGGAGCCCGCGACGGCCGCGCCGCAGGGCTTCCTGCGCCGCACCGCCGCCCTGTCCGCCGACACCAGCGCCCGGCTGCGCGCGGCCGCCAGCCGCGCGGACGTCACCTGGCCGACCGCGGTGATGGCGGCGGTCGCGGTGTACACCCAGCGGATGACCGGGGTCGAGGACGTCCTGCTGACCCTGCCGGTGACCGCCCGGCAGACCGCCCACGAGCGGTCGATCCCCGGGATGCTGGCCAACTACCTGCCGCTCCGGGTGCCCGTCCGCCCCGCCCTGACCAGGGCCGGCCTGCTGCGTCACACCTCCAAGGAGCTCGCCCAGGCGCTCCGCCACCAGCGCCACCGGGTCAGCGCGATCCGCCGCGCCATGGGGCTGCGCAGCGACGACCGGCGGCCCTTCGGACCGTTCGTCAACCTGCTGCCGCAGCAGGCCGAACTGGCCCTCGGGCCGTGCACGGCGCGGGTGGTCAACCTGTCGACCGGGCTGATCGACGACCTGATGGTCACCGTGGTCGAGACCGCCGGGGCCGGCATCGGGCTGCACCTCAACGGCAACCCGGACCGCTACACCGACGCGGAGATCGACGGCCACCTGGCCCGGCTGGTGGAGTTCCTGGACCGCTTCGCCGAGGCCGGGGACGAGCAGCCGGTCGGCGGCCTGGCCGTGGACACCGGGGACCGCGCCGCCTGGGTGCGGGAGTCGAGCGGGCCCGAGCGCGCGGCGGGCTTCGACTGCGCGGTGGCCCGGATCCGCGAACTCGCCGCCCAACGCCCCGAGGCCGTGGCGGTCGCCGAGGACGGCGGCACGACCACGTACGCCGAGCTGGTCGGCCGGGCCAGCGCCCTCTCCCGCCGGGTCGGCGGCGCCGGCCTGGTGGCCCTGCTGGTCGCCCCGGGCTCCGACTTCATCGCCTCGGTGCTCGGCGTGATCGGCGCCGGCGCGGCCTACGTCCCGCTGGACCCGGGCGCGCCCGAGGCCAGGACCGTCGCCCTGCTCGCCGACAACGGGATCACCACCGTGGTCGCGGACGCCGCCCACCGGCCGCTCGCCGAGCGGGTGGCGGCCGCCGCCGGCCGTCCGGTCCGGCTGCTGGAGGTCTCCGCGCGGGAGCGGGACGCCGACGACAACCTCGCGCCCCTCCTCGGCACCCCGCTGGACCTGGCGTACGTGATCTTCACCTCCGGGTCCACCGGGGCGCCGAAGGGTGCCATGGTGCACCGCGCGGGGATGGTCAACCACCTGCTGGCGAAGGTCGACGACCTCGCGCTGGAGGCGGCCGACACCGTGGTGCAGAACGCCCCGGTCACCTTCGACGTGTCGGTGTGGCAGATGCTCGCGCCGCTGGTGGTCGGCGGCCGGGTCCGGGTGGTGCGCCGGGAGACCGCGGCCGACCCCGACCTGCTGTTCGCCCTCGCCGACACCGAGGACGTCACCGTCCTGGAGGTCGTCCCCTCGCTGCTGCGCGCCGCCCTGGACGCCTGGGACCTGGGCGCCGGCGCCCCGACGCTGGCCGCGCTGCGCCACCTGGTGGCCACCGGCGAGGCGCTGCCCGCCGATCTGTGCCGGCGCTGGACCGGCCGCTACCCGCTGGTCGGGCTGGTCAACGCGTACGGGCCCACCGAGTGCTCGGACGACGTCACCCACGCGCACCTCGGCCACGGGCTCCCGGAGCACGGCTCCGTCCCGATCGGCCGCGCGGTCCGCAACACCCGGCTCTACGTGCTCGACGACGCCCTGCTCCCGGTGCCCCAGGGCGCGCCCGGCGAGCTGTACGTCGGCGGCGCCGGCGTCGGCCGCGGCTACCTGGCCGACCCGGCCCGCTCCGCCGCCGCGTTCGTGCCCGACCCGTACGGCCCGGCCGGCAGCCGGATGTACCGCACCGGCGACCGGGTGGTGCGCGGCGCGGACGGGCAGCTGGTCTTCCTGGACCGCCGGGACAACCAGGTGAAGGTGCGCGGCCACCGGATCGAGCTCGGCGAGATCGAGGCGGCGCTGCGCGCGCTGCCGGACGTCTCCGACGCGGCGGTACGGGCGGTCGGCGGCACCGGCGGGAGCAGCCGGCTGGTCGGCTACTGCGTCCCGCGCGCCGGGGCCGTGCTCGACCCGGCCGGGGTCCGCGAGCGCCTGGCCGCCGTCCTGCCGGACTACATGGTGCCGTCGGGCGTCCTGCTCCTGGACGCCCTGCCGCTGACCCCGCACGGCAAGGTCGACCGCCGGGCGCTGCCCGACCCGGCACCGGCCGGCGCCGAGGCCCCGGCCCGGCCGGACACGCCGCGCAACCGGGCCGAGGAGATCGTCTGCGCCGCGTTCGCCGAGGTCCTCGGCGTGCCGGAGGTCCGGCCCGGCGACAACTTCTTCGAGCTGGGCGGGGACAGCATCAGCGCCATCCTGGCGGTCGGCCACGCCCGCCGGGCCGGACTGACCGTCACCCCGCTGCAGATCCGCACCCACCACACCCCCGCCGCGATCGCGGCGCTCGCCGCACCGGGCGGCCCGGCCCGCCCGGCCGCCGCGCCGGACGACACCGGCGAGGTCGAACTCCTGCCGATCGCCCACCAGTTGCGCGAGGACCTCGGCGTCCTGGACGAGCGGACCAGGGAGTACAGCCAGTACCAGGTGCTCACCACCCCGGCCGGCCTGGACCTCGACCGGCTGACCGCGGCCACCGCCGTCCTGCTGGACCACCACGCCGCGCTGCGGTCGCGGATGACCGTGGTGGCGCCCGGCCTGTGGTCCCTGGAGGCCCTGCCCAGGGGCGCCGTCCGGGCCGCCGACGCGGTCCGCCGGGTCGACGTCTCGGCGCTCGCCGACGACCCGGCCGCGCTGGCCGCCGCCGTCGACGAGCAGATCGCCGCAGCCCGCACCGGGCTGGCCCCCGAGGACGGCGCGGTGACCCGGCTCGTCCTGCTCGACGCCGGCCCCGGCCGTCCCGGCCGGCTGGTCTGGCTGACCCACCACCTGTGCGTGGACGGGGTCTCCTGGCGGGTGCTGGTCGCCGACCTCGCCGCCGCCTGCCGGGGCCTCGACCCGGAACCGGTCGGCACCTCCTACCGCCGCTGGTCCCAGCTGCTCGGCGAGCAGGCCCGCACCGCCGAGCGGGTGCGCGAATTCCCGCTGTGGGCCGAGCAGTCGGCGGCCGCGGAGCCGCTCGGGTCCCGTCCGCTGGACCCCGAGCGGGACGTGTACGGCTCCGCCCACCGGCTCCGGCTGGAGCTGCCCGCGGCCACCACCGCGACCCTGCTCGCCGCCGCCCGCCGGGTCTACGGCGGGGAGATCAACGACCTGCTGCTGACCGGCCTCGCACTCGCCGTCGCCGACTGGCGCCGCCACCGCGACCGCCCGGCCGGCGCCGTCACCGTCGAACTGGAGGGCCACGGCCGCGAGCCGTTCACCGACGAGGCCGAACTCTCCCGTACGGTCGGCTGGTTCACCAGCGTCTTCCCGGTGCGGCTGGAGCCGGGCGACGCCGGGCGGGAGCCGCTCGACGCGGCGGTGCGCCGGGTGCGCCAGCAGCTGGGCCGGCTGCCCGACCACGGACTCGGCCACGGGCTGCTGCGCCACCTCAACCCGCAGACCGTCACCGCCCTGGCCCGGCACGGCGTGCCGGAGCTCGGCTTCAACTACCTCGGCCGGTTCCGGACCGACCGGGACGAGAGCGCCGGGGACTGGCTGCCGGACGCCCGGCACGCCGTCGTCGGCACCGGGGTGCACCCGAGCATGCCGCTGCGGCACGTGCTCGCGGCCACGCCCGTCACCGAGGACCGGCCGGACGGACCGCACCTGGTCGCCGACTGGCTCTGGGCCCCGGAGGCGCTGGCCGACGCCGACGCCGAGCACATCGCCCGCGCCTGGTTCCGCGCCCTCGAAGCCCTCGCCGCCCACGCCGAACAGGCCGTCCCCGGCGCGCAGACCGCTCCCGACGAGCAGGACGGGGCGGCGGACGGCGAGGCCCTGGAGCTGTCACCGCTCCAGAAGGGCCTGATCTTCCAGACGGAGTTCGACAAGCAGGGCATGAACTCCTACCTGATGCAGGCCGTCCTCGACATCGAGGGGCCCTTCGACCCGGCCGCGCTGCGCACCGCGGCCGCCGCGCTGCTGGCCCGGCACGCCGGCCTGCGGGTGCACTTCCCCGAGCGGTCCGCCGAGGACGCCCGGCAGGTCGTGGCCGCCGCGGTGCCGGTGCCCTGGGAGGAGGTCGACCTGTCCGGGCTCCCCACCGAGGCCGAGCGGACGGCCGAGGCCGAACGGCTGACCGACGCGGACTGGACCCGCGGCTTCGACCTGGCCCGTCCCCCGCTGCTGCGCTTCACCGTGCTCCGGCTGGCCCCCGACCGGGTCCGGCTGCTCTGGACCCTGCACCACCTGCTGGTGGACGGCTGGTCGATGGGCGTGATCGCCCAGGAGCTGTTCACCCTGTACGCCACCGGCGGCGACCCGGCCGTCCTGCCCCCGGCGCCGTCCTACCGGGCGTACTTCGACTGGCTCGCCGCCCAGGACACCGAGGCCGCCCGCGCGGCCTGGCGGCAGGCGCTGGACGGGCTGGGCGAGCCGCTGCGGCTGGGCACGGCCGACCGGCCGGGCGACCCGGGGCTGCCCGAGGCCGTCGACCTCGCCCTGCCCGAGGAGCTCACCGCCCGGCTGGTCGCCTGGGCCCGCGCGGAGAACCTCACCCTCAACACCGTCCTCCAGGGCTGCTGGGCGCTGCTGCTCGGCCGGCTCACCGACGCCCCGGACGTGGTGTTCGGCGCGGTCAACTCGGTGCGGCCGCCGGAGCTTGAGGGCATCGAGTCGCTGGTCGGGCTCTTCCTGAACATGCTCCCGGTGCGGGTGCGGCTCGACCCGGACCTGCCCGTCGCCGAACTGCTCCACCGGATCGACGAGCAGCAGACGGCCCTGCTCGACCACCGGCACCTCGGCCTGGCCGAGGTGCAGCGGATCGCCGGCGCCGGCGAGCTGTTCGACACCGTGTTCAGCTACCAGAACCAGCCGCGGGCCGACGTCGGCCGGCTCAACGCGCTGGTGCCCGAGCTGCGGCTGGGCAACGCCCGGACCCGGCTGGCCGGCGAGCGCGGCCTCGCGGTGCTCGCCTACCCGGACACCCGGCTGACGCTGAGCGCCCAGTTCCGCCCCGACCGCTACGACCGCGACGAGGTCGTCCGCATCCTGGACCGCTTCGCCCACGTGGTGGAGAGCGTCCTGGCGGCCCCGGACGTCCCGCTGCGCCGGCTGCCCCTGCTCACCGAGGAGGAGCACCAGCGGATCCTCGGCGACTGGGCCGGACGGGCCGCCGCCGCGCCGCGCACCGTCGTCCCCGCGCTGTTCGCCGCCCAGGTCGCCCGGGCGCCCGAGGCCGTGGCCGTGGTCTTCGAGGACCGCCCGACGACCTACCGCGAGCTGGACGAGCGCTCCAACCGGCTGGCCCGGCTGCTGATCGGCCACGGCGTCGGACCGGAGCGGATCATCGCGCTGGCCGTACCGGACCCGGTCGAGATGACCGGCGCCGTCCTGGCCGCGCTCAAGACCGGCGCCGCGTACCTGCCGATCGACCCCAAGTACCCCGCCGACCGGATCGCCTTCATGCTGGCCGACAGCCGGCCCGCCGTCCTGCTCACCACCCGCGCCCTCGCCCCGCAACTCGCCGGGGCCGGCTGCCGCACGGTGCTGCTCGACGATCCGGCCACCCTGGCGGAGCTGGCCGGCCTCCCGGCGCACGCCCCGCAGGACGCCGAGCGGACCGCCCCGCTGCTGCCCCGGCACCCGGCGTACGTCATCTACACCTCCGGATCGACCGGCCGGCCCAAGGGCGTGACGGTCGACCACTCCGGCTTCGCCGCGATGGTGGCGAGCCTGATCGAGCGCTTCGGCGTCGGCCCGGACACCCGGGTGCTGAAGTTCGCCTCGTTCAGCTTCGACGCCTCGGTCTGGGAGCTGAGCCTGTCCCTGCTCGGCGGCGGCACCCTGGTGGTCGCCGACGAGGAGTGCCGGGTCCCCGGCCGGCCGCTGGTCGACCTGATCCACCGCCACCGGGTGAACCTCGCCGGACTGCCGCCGGTGGTCGCCGCCGCGCTCCCGGACGGCACCCGGCTGCCCGCCGACCTGACCATGGTCGTCGCCGGGGAGGCCTGCCCGCCGCACGTGGTGGACCGCTGGTCCGGGCAGTTGCAGATGATCAACGGCTACGGACCCACCGAGGCCGTCCTCGCCTCGACGGTCAGCGAGCGGCTGGGGGGCGGCGAACGGCAGGGGGGCGGCGAGCGGCTGGGGGGCTCAGGCCGGCCCCCGATCGGCCGGCCCACCCGGGCCCACCGGGTCTACGTGCTCGACTCCGCGCTGCGGCCCGTCCCGGCCGGGGTGGTCGGCGAACTCTACGTCGGCGGCAACCTGGCCCGCGGCTACCTGGACCGGCCCGGCCTGACCTCCGAACGCTTCGTCGCCGACCCCTTCGGCCCCGCCGGCGAGCGGATGTACCGCACCGGCGACCTGGCGAGCTGGCGCCCCGACGGCCAACTCGACTACGCCGGACGGGCCGACGACCAGGTGCAGCTGCGCGGCTTCCGGATCGAACTCGGCGAGATCGAGTCCGTGCTGACCGGCAGTCCCGAGGTGGCGCAGGCCGCCGTCGTGGTCCGCACCGACGACGGCGAGGACCGGCTGGTGGCCTACGTGGTCGCCCGGCCCCCGGCCGTACCGGACCCTGGCGCGCTGCGGGAGCGGGTCGCCGAGGCCCTGCCCGAGTACATGGTCCCGGCCGCCGTCGTCGTGCTCGACGCGCTGCCGCTCACCCCGCAGGGCAAGCTGGACCGCCGGGCCCTGCCCGCCCCCGACAGCGCCCCCGCCCCGGCGGGCCGACTGCCGCGCACCCCGGTCGAGGAGATCCTCGGCGGGATCTTCGCGGACGCGCTCGGCCGGACCGCCGTCGGCATCGACGACGACTTCTTCGACCTCGGCGGCCACTCCCTGCTGGCCACCCAGGTGATCAGCAGGGTCCGCTCCGCCCTGGGCACCGAGGTGCCGATCCGTACGCTCTTCGAGCAGCGGACGGTGGCCGGCGTCGCCCGGGAGCTCGCGGCCGGCGGCGCGGTCCGGCCGCCGCTGCGGCCCGCCGTCCGGGGCGACCGTTCCGGTCGACTCTCCTTCGCCCAGCGGCGGTTGTGGTTCCTGAACCGGCTGGAGCCGGGCTCGGCGGCCTACAACGTGACCTTCGCGGTCCGGCTCTCCGGGGCCCTGGACACCGCCGCGCTGGACGCGGCGCTGGCCGACCTGGTCGAGCGGCACGAGGTGCTGCGCACGGTGTTCCCGGAGACCGACGGCGAGCCCCGCCAGGAGGTCCTCGGCACCGA
>NZ_JBHVET010000307.1:0-9244 GCF_042802135.1 Kitasatospora sp. NPDC057512 | reverse complement strand
CGGCCGCGCCGCGCGACCGGGGCCCGCGAACGGGAGCGCTCCGTCAGGCCACGACGGGCGCCTGCTGCTCCGCGGTGGAACCGTCCGCGGAACCGGCACCGGAGCCGGCCACGGCCCCGAGCGCCTTGCGCCGCCGCGGCAGCGCGAACATCAGCAGGAAGACCGCGAGCAGCACCCCGGCGACCCACCACATCGCGTGCACGAAGGCCCCGCCGAACGCCGTCCCGACCGCCTCCGGCGCGACCACGTCGTCCATCGCCCCGAAGAAGGCCACCGACACCAGGCCGAGCCCGAGCGCGTTGCCCACCTGCTGCACGGTGTTGATCAGCCCGGACGCCGAACCGGCGTGCTCACGCGGCACCTCCGCCAGCACCGCGTCGGTGATCGGCGCGACGATCAGCCCCATCCCGAGGCCCATCACCACCAGCGGCAGCGCCATCTGCCAGGCCGTGATCGCCGTCCCGTACCGGTCCGCCTCCCAGATGTAGACGAGCACGCCCGCCGCCATCACCAGCGCGCCGGTCTGCAGCACCTTCCGCCCGAACCGCGGCACCAGCTTCTGCACCGACAGTCCGGCCGCCGTGGAGACCGCGATCGAGAACGGGATGCCGGTCGCACCGGCCTTGAGCGGGCTCCAGCCCAGCCCGATCTGCATGTAGAGGGTCCAGACCAGGAAGTAGATGCCGAGCGCCACGCCGAAGGCCAGCTGCACGCAGATCCCGGCCGCGAAGGACTTCACCCGGAACAGCGCCAGCTCCACCAGCGGCGAGCCGTCCCGCCGCGTCTTGACCTTCTCGTACGCCACGAACAGCGCGAACACCGGCAGGCTCCCGGCCATCGACAGGTAGCCCCACAGCGGCCAGTCGGCCTCCCGGCCGTGCGTCAGCGGGTAGATCAGCATCAGCAGGCCGAGGCTGGCCAGCGCCACGCCCACCAGGTCCAGCTTCAGCGCCTGGTCGGCCTTGGACTCGTCGATGAAGCGGCGGCCCAGCAGCAGTCCGGCGATGCCGACCGGCAGGTTGATCAGGAAGATCGGTCGCCAGGCCAGGCCGAACAGGTCCCACTCGGTGAGCAGCGCGCCGATCATCGGACCGGAGACCGCGCCCAGCCCGACCACCGCGCCGAACAGGCCGAACACCTTGCCGCGCTCCTCCGCCGGGAAGGTCGCGTGGATGATCGACAGCACCTGCGGCACCATCAGCGCGGCCGTGCCGCCCTGGAGCACCCGGGTCGCGATCAGCATCTCCGGGCTGGAGGCCAGCCCGCACAGTGCCGAGGCCAGCGTGAAGCCGCCGATCCCGATCAGGAACACCCGCTTGCGGCCGTGGATGTCGCCCAGCCGGCCGCCGGTGATCAGCCCGATCGCGAAGGCCAGCGCGTAGCCTCCGGTGACCCACTGAACGGCGCTGAAGGAGGCGCCGGTGTCCTGCTGGATGCTCGGGATGGCGATGTTGACGATGGTCACGTCCACCAGGTCCATGAAGGAGGCGACCATCACGATCGTCAGCGCGATCCACCTTCGTCGCTCCGCCGCCGCGGTGCCCATTCCGTACTCCTCTACCTTGTCCACGTCCACGACAGTAACGGGCATCTAGGTCAGAATCTGTCCCAGTTGGTCCGGCATTCTGGACGGCATGAGCGAGCGAAGCATCGAGAGGCGTACATGAGCGACACCCCGGCCCGGCTGTTGAACCTCCTCTCCCTGCTCCAGACCCCGCGCGAGTGGCCCGGCAGCGAGCTCGCCGAACGGCTCGGCGTCAGCCCCCGCACCATCCGGCGCGACATCGACCGGCTGCGCGAGCTCGGCTACCCGGTGCGGGCCAGCATGGGCGCGGAGGGCGGCTACCGACTGGTCGCGGGCACCGCGATGCCCCCGCTGCTGCTGGACGACGAGGAGGCGGTGGCCATCGCTGTCGGGCTCCGCGCGGCAGCCGGGCACGCCGTGGTCGGCATCGAGGAGGCCTCGGTACGGGCGCTCGGCAAACTGCTCCAGGTGCTGCCGGGGCGGCTGCGGCACCAGGTCGGGACGCTCAACTCCGCGACGGTGCCGCTGCTCGCCGGGGACGGCCCGACCGTCGACCCGGAGGACCTCACCGTGCTCGCCCGCGCCGTCACCGCCCGGGAACGGCTGCGCTTCGGCTACCGGGCGTACGACGGCGCCGAGACCAGTCGGCAGGTCGAGCCCGAGCGGCTGGTCTCGGTCGGCCGCCGCTGGTACCTGGTCGGCTACGACCTGGACCGCGCGGACTGGCGGCTGTTCCGGGTCGACCGGCTGAGCGGCCCGGCCGCCACCGGCGTCCGCTTCACCCCGCGCCCGCTCCCCGCCGAGGACGCCGCCGCGTACGTGGCGGGCAAGCTGCGCCGTCCGTCACCGAGCGGCACCGTGGTCGCCACCGTGCACGCCCCGGCCGAGCGGGTCCGCGACAGCCTCCGGCCGGGCGACTCCGAGGTCGAGCCGATCGACGGGCACAGCTGCCGGCTCCGCTCCCGTTCCGACTCGCTGGAGTGGACGGCGATGCGGCTGCTGTCGCTGGACTGCCCCTTCGAGGTGCACGAACCGCCGGCGCTGCGCGAGCACCTGCGCCGGCTCGCCGCCCGCGCCCACCACGCGGCCGGCCCGGAGGCTCGGCCCCCGAGGACCAGAACCTAGGCCTCGACCCGGAACCAGCCGTTGCCGGACCGGAACCAGAGCACCCCGTCCCGGCCGTGCGCGCGCCCCCGGTCGAGGCCGCCGGGGACGCCGACCCGCTCGCGGCGCACCTCCCGCCAGCCCTTCCGGCTCTCCCGCTCGCACCGGATCAGCTCGCCGCCGGGCTGGAGGAACACGGCCCGGTCCCCGGCGATCGCGAAGCCCACCGGCTGGCGGGCCGGCAGCCGCATGACGACGGGCTCGCCCCCGTCCGGGTCGATCCCGGTGAGGTGGCTCCGGTCCCCGTACCAGGCCAGCCAGGCCCGCCGTCCCTCGGTGGCGGCGGCGAGGCCCTCCAGCGGCTGGTCGCCCAGCTGCGCGAAGTCCGGCCGCCAGACGGTCCGTCCGGCGGTGTCCAGCCCGAGCAGGCCGTACTGGCCGAGCGGGTTGTCCCCGTAGTTGCCCTCGTCCCCGAAGGCGAGCCAGATCCGGCCGTCCCGGTCGGTGGTCAACGCCTGGACGTCGTCGCCGAGTTGCAGCTCGCGGGTCAGCCGGCCGTCCGGCCCGAACACCTGGCCGTTGCGCTCCCAGCCGTCCGTCGACTCCTCGGCCCGGCCTCCGACCAGCAGCACCCGGCCGCCCGGCAGCAGCGCCAGGAAGTCCGGCGGGACCCCGACCCCGGCGAGCGGCACCCGCCACTCGCCCCGCGGGGCGCGCACCACCACCTCGCCGTCGAACGGCAGCCGGGCGCCCGGCCACGAACCGGCCGGTGCCGCGTACCGCTCCGGCACCACCAGGACGGCCAGCTCCCCCTGCGGCCCGACCGTCCAGGTCAGGGCCCGGCGGCCGGCCCGGACGTCCTCCTCGGGCAGCCGCCAGACCTCGACCGGACGATCGGACACCGGTACCGACATCGATCAGGCCCCGCTCAGACCCCGTACTCGGCGGTCAGCAGCGCCCGGCCCAGGGTGTGGAAGGTGAGGTTGAAGCCCACCTGGGCCGGCGGGGTGTCGGCGGCGACGTCCAGCTTCTCCACGTCCAGCGCGTGCACCGCGAAGACGTAGCGGTGCGGGGCGCCGGGCGGCGGGGCGGCGCCGTCGTACCGGTTGCCCGGGAAGTCGTTGCGGCCGTGGAAGGAGGCCTCGCCGGGCAGGTCGGCGTCCGAGGAGCCGGCGCCGCGCGGCAGGCCGGTGGTGTCGGCGGGCAGGTCCAGGGCGAGCCAGTGCCACCAGCCAGAGCCGGTCGGCGCGTCCGGGTCGTAGCAGGTGACCGCGATGCTCCGGGTGCCCTCCGGCAGGCCCGACCAGGCCAGCTGCGGCGAGAGGTTGCCCTCGGCGTGGACGAACTCCCGGCCCAGCGTGCCGCCTTCGGTGATGTCCTGGCTGCTCAGCGGGAAGGACGGCACCTGCGGAAGGAACTCGTACGGCAGCGGCGCGCGCTTGCTCATGGGCTGGTCACCTCTCACGGTCGGAATGACACAGGTCACTCTAAACGGGTCGCCGTCATCGGGTGCGTGTGCGATCCCGCAGCCCCTAGAGTCGACGGCATGGCCTCCAGAATGACCCGTCTGCTCTCCGACTCCCGCGACGCGCTGTTCACCATGCTCGGCCTCCAGGCCGTCATCTGGTCGGTCCAGGTGCTCAACTGGCTGGACGACTACGGGCTGTCGCGGGAGCTCGGGCTGCGCTCGGAGCGGATCGGCGACCTGCCCGAGATGTTCACCATGCCGTTCCTGCACTTCAGTTGGGACCACATCGAGGCCAACTCCTGGCCGCTGTTCGTGCTCGGCTTCCTGTCCGCCTACCGGGGCATGAAGAAGTTCCTGCTGGCCAGCCTGGTGATCGTGGTGTCCGGCGGGCTGACGGTCTGGCTGCTGGAGAGCCCGAACACCGTGACGGCGGGCGCGAGCGGCCTGGTCTTCGGCTACCTCGGCTACGTGGTGCTGCGCGGCGTCCTGGACCGCAACGTGCTGGACGCGGTGGTCGGCGTCGCCGTCGCGGCGGTCTACTCGACGATCCTGATCGGCGTGCTGCCGGTCACCCCGGGCGTCAGCTGGCTGGGCCACCTCGGCGGACTGATCGGCGGGCTGGCCGCCGCCGTCCTGCTCCGCAACCGGCCGGCCGAGCAGCGGGCCCCGAAGCCCGCCGCCGCCCCGGACAGCCCCGGATCCGCCCTGCTCAAGCAGCTGGACGACCTGGGCCTGTAGCCCCCCGGCCCGGCGGCCATCGGCCCGTTGGCCCGCCCGGCCCATCAGGTATAGACCAATCCCACCCCTGCGGCTAGCGTGGACGGCTCACCCTCCCCCAGCTCCGGAGCCGCACCGTGGAGTCGTCCGTCCTCGCCTTCGCCGCCGACCTGCTCGACGAGGGCGCCGACACCTTCTTCGGCAACCTCACCGACCGCGCCGGGGTCGGCGGCGTCACCCTCGCCTCCGTCTACCACGAGGCCCGCGACGTCTTCCCGCACAACCCCCGCCGGGTGGTCCGCTACCTGGAACCGGGCGCGGCCTACTTCCGCCCGGACCCGGCCGCCTGGCGGGGCCGCCGGCTCGCCCCCGCACCGTCCACCGCGATCGGCGACCGCGACCCCTTCGCCGAGGCCGCCGAGGAGGCCCGCCGCCGCGGCCTGAAGCTGCACGCCTGGACGGTCTTCTGCCACAACGACCGGCTCGGCTTCGCCCACCCCGACTGCGCCCCGGCCAACGCCTTCGGCGACCGCCACCTCACCGAGCTCTGCCCGGCGAACCCGGAGGTCCGGGAGTACGCGCTGACCCTGGTGGCCGAACTCGCCCGGTACGGCGTGGACGCGGTCCGCGCCGAGTCCCTGCACTTCCACGGACTGCGCCACGGCTACCACCACGAGCGCTACTTCGAGGAGCTCGGCCCGACCGCCGAGGCCCTGCTCGGGGTCTGCTTCTGCCCGCACTGCCGCGCCGCCGCCACCGCCGCCGGGGTCCCGGCCGAGGAGGTGGCCGAGGCGGTCCGCGCCGAGCTGCGCCACCGGCTGGCCGACGAGTCCGCCGCCGCCCGGCCCGCCGACCTCAGCACCCTCGCCGACGGCGCCTTCGCCGCCTACGTGGACGCCTCCGCCGCCACCGTCACCTCGCTGGCCGCCGACCTCTCCGAGCAGGCCCGCCGGCACGGCATGCGGCTGAGCTTCATGGACGGCGGCGGCCCGGGCACCGGCTGGCTGGCCGGCATCGACCTGCCCGCCCTCGCCGGGGCCGTCGACCAGATCGAGACCCTCGGCTACGCGAAGACCCCGGAGGCCGTCCGGGAGAAGCTCGCCGCCTTCGCCCTGCACGGCGTCCACCCGAAGTCCATGGCGGTGATCCTGCGCCCGATGTCCTCCGACTGCGACGGCCCGGAGAACCTCGCCGCCAAGATCGCCACCCTGCGCGAACTCGGCGTCCCCGAGGTCGAGTTCTACCACTACGGCCTGATGCGGCTGTCCTCCCTGGACCGGATCGGCGCCGCGCTCTCCTCCTGAGGCCGGTCACCGCCGCCCCCGGCCCGAGGCCGGTCACCGCCGCCGCTTGGACGTCCCGAACAGGCTGCGCGAGATCTCCTGCCCGAGCTGCTTCCCGGCCGAGCGCGCGAAGGACTTGACGCTCGGGTTGTTCAGCAGCGACCCGAGCAGCCCGCCCACGCCCGCCTGCTCCCGCGCCTTCCCCTCCCGCTCCTCCCGCCGCGCCGCCGGCTCGGGAGGAGCGGACGCGGGAGGCCCGGTCGGCGCCGCCTCCGGCCGGGGGGCGCGCGCCGCCAGCTTCTCGTACGCCGACTCCCGGTCGATCGCGTCCCGGTAGCGCGCCGTCAGCGGCGAGGCGTCCACCACGGCCCGCAGGTCCGCCGCGTCGATCGGCCCCATCAGCGACTGCGGCGCCCGCAGCCTGGTCGCCGCGACCGGGGTGGGCGCGCCCTTCTCGGAGAGGACGGTGACCACGGCCTCGCCGGTGCCCAGCGAGGTCAGCACCGCGCCGAGGTCGTACGAGGAGCGCGGGAAGGTCGAGACGGTGGCCTTCAGCGCCTTGGCGTCGTCGGGGGTGTAGGCGCGCAGCGCGTGCTGCACCCGGTTGCCCAACTGCGCCAGCACGTCGGACGGGACGTCCCGCGGCGTCTGGGTCACGAAGAAGATGCCGACGCCCTTGGAGCGGATCAGCCGCACGGTCTGGGTGATCGCCTCCAGGAAGGCCTTGGAGGCGCCCTTGAAGAGCAGGTGCGCCTCGTCGAAGAAGAACACCAGCTTGGGCTTGTCCGGGTCGCCCACCTCGGGCAGCTCCTGGTAGAGGTCGGCGAGCAGCCACATCAGGAAGGTGGAGAACAGCCGCGGCCGGTCCTGCACCGCGGGCAGTTCCAGCACCGAGACCACGCCCCGGCCGTCCGGAGCGGTCCGCAGCAGTTCGGCGGTGTCGAACTCGGGCTCGCCGAAGAACGCCCCGGCGCCCTCGTTCTCCAGCACGGTGAGTGCCCGCAGGATCACCCCGGCGGTGGCCGCCGAGAGCCCGCCGATGGTCCGCAGCTCCTCCTTGCCCTCGGGCGAGGCGAGGAAGGCGATCACCGCGGTGAGGTCCTTGAGGTCGTAGAGCTCCAGGCCCTTGGCGTCGGCGTAGTGGAACACCAGGCTGAGCGAGGACTCCTGGGTCTCGTTCAGGTCGAGCACCTTGGCCAGCAGCAGCGGCCCGAAGCTGGTGACGGTGGCCCGGACCGGGATGCCCGCGCCCTGCCCGCCGAGCGCGTAGAACTCGACCGGGCAGCCGCGCGGCGCCCACTGCTGCCCCACCTCGGCGGCCCGGGCACCGGTCCGCTCGCTCGGCGTCCCGGGCGCGGCGACACCGGAGACGTCCCCCTTGATGTCGGCCAGGAACACCGGTACGCCCTGCTCGGAGAGCTGTTCGGCGATCAGCTGGAGGGTCTTGGTCTTGCCGGTGCCGGTGGCCCCGGCGACCAGCCCGTGCCGGTTGAGCACGCCCAGCGGGATGCGCACCTGGGCGTCCGGGTACGCGGTGCCGTCCAGCAGCACCGCGCCGAGGTCGAGGGCGGGACCGGTGAAGGCGTACCCGGCGGCGATCTCCCGGACGGCCTGCGGGGTGAGGTCGGAGTCCATCGGTGCACACTCCTGAGCGGATCGGAACGCTTCGGAACGCTTCGACATCGGCACGGAACCCGATCGGCACCGGGCGATGTTCGCGACATTTCCCATCAAACAGCGGCATTCGTCCATGCGCAGTTCACACCGGCGCGCGTGGCGGAGCCTCGGCTGCTGCGCCATCCGCCGTCCGAACGGTAGGCTTTCCGTGTGATCTTCAAGCGCATCGGCAATGGGCGGCCGTACCCGGATCACGGC
Organism: Kitasatospora sp. NPDC057512; assembly: GCF_042802135.1. Classification (NCBI taxonomy): domain Bacteria; kingdom Bacillati; phylum Actinomycetota; class Actinomycetes; order Kitasatosporales; family Streptomycetaceae; genus Kitasatospora; species Kitasatospora sp. NPDC057512. The sequence goes on along the minus strand of NZ_JBHVET010000307.1, from coordinate 1,272 downwards.
CGGACGAGCACCCGCCAGTGGGCTGACGTCGCCCCGCGTCCGGTGCGACTCGACCAGCTGGTGACCACCAAGGGCCAACTCGACCTCGAAACCCTCCTGGCCGAGGACTCGACGTTCTACGGGGACCTCTTCGCCCACGTGGTGAAGTGGCACGGCGACCTCTACCTGGAGGACGGTCTGCACCGGGCCGTCCGGGCGGCGTTGCAGCAGCGCCAGGTGCTGCACGCCCGCGTCCTCGAAATGGAGTGACGGACCCCCGACCGGGCCGTCGGACCCCCACGGGCTTTCCGGACCACCCCCTCGCCACTCGGCGGAGGGCGGTCCGCGCGTACCCCGGTACCCCCTTTCGGGTACCGGGGTACGCCAGATGATGATCGTTTAGTACCTTCGAGGCCGTACGGCACTACGCTGCTGACTACGGCCGCGACCAGGGGATTCCGCCCGCACCGGGGGAAGTCCCCACCCGGCCGATCCGTCATCCCGACCCCGCCCTGGTACGAGGGGGAGACAAACCGTGAGCATGTTGACTCCCCAAGGCCTCAAGGGGAAGCAGTACCGCGTCACCGGCAACACCTACCCGCGCCTGGGCCGGCCTCCGAAGAAGAGCCGCAAGGTGATCGCCGCACTCGCCGGCCTGCTCGCCCTGGCCCTGGTCGCGCTCGGCGGCGTGCAGCTGTACGACATCTTCACCGGCAGGAACAAGAACGCCTCGGCCCAGGCCTGCGCGGACCCGTCCGGCAAGCCGCTGGCCGCCCCGACGCCGGGGGCCACCCCGGGCACCCCCGCCGCCTCCGGTGCGCCCGCCGCCGCGCAGGGCGACCCGCACGCCGTCCCGCAGCCCTCCGCCGTCACCGTGAACGTCTACAACGCCACCACCAAGGCCGGTCTGGCCGGCCGGACGGCCGAGGAGTTCAAGAAGCGCGGCTTCGTCATCGGCAAGGTCGGCAACGCCCCGGCCGAGCTGGACAAGAAGGTGCCCGGCACCGCCCAGGTGATCGCCGGTCCGGCCGGCGCCGGCGCGGGCACCCTGGTCGGCTCGCAGATCGCCGGGGCCGCCGTCACCGCCGACGCCCGCACCGACACCACCGTGGACTTCGTGATCGGCGACAGCTACAACGCCCTGCTGGACGAGACCCAGGCGGCCGCCGCCCTCGCGCTGGCCACCAAGCCCTCCCCCGCCCCGACCGCCACCGGCAGCTGCTGAGGCGATACCGGCCGAACACGCGGTACCGACCGAACACCGAGAGCCCCCGGCAGACGCAGTGCCGGGGG
>NZ_JBHVET010000306.1:0-9246 GCF_042802135.1 Kitasatospora sp. NPDC057512 | reverse complement strand
GCCGGCGGGCGTCCGGCAGCAGCCGGGCGGGCGCCAGCCAGACGCCGGGGGCGGCGTTGCCGAAGCCGAGCCAGCTCAGCCGGGAGCGCAGCTGGTGGCGGTGGGCGCGGGCGGACTCGGGCACCGAGAATACCGCCACCACCCAGCCGTCGGCGAGCGCGGCGGGCTCCAGGCTGTGGAAGATCCGCCGGTCGCCCTCCTCGAAGACCGGCTCCACCGCCGGGGCGAGCCGGTAGCCGGTTCCGCCGCGGCGCTCCTGGAGCAGGGTGCCGGCCTTCTTCAGCCGGGACGTCGCCGAGCGGACGGCCGGGCCGTCGACGTCCAGCTCGGCCAGCAGGGCGATCAGGTCGGCGATGGATATCCAGCCGCCGAGGCGGCGGACGAACTCGCCATAGACGGTGTTGATCAGGGAGCTCGGCCGGAGTGCGTTCTCGGACATGCGCGGGCCCTCCTCCCCGGCGACTGGTGGCGATCATAACGAGGGTGCGGGACATGGGAAGGGTCTTGCCGATCTTTGCCGGATGCGCCGATCCGGCGGGAAGCGCGCGGAACACCTGCTACGCGGGACGCCTACCGCGGACTGCGCATACCGCCCGCTACGCGGGACGCCTACCGCGTACCGCGCACACCGCCCGCTACGCGTAGGCGCCGGAGAGCAGGGTCCCGGCGCCGGGGGCGAAGGCGGGCAGGCCGAGGGCCCGCAGCAGCTGGTGGGTGGTGCAGACGGCGGCCGAGACCACCGGCTTGCCGAGCTGCTGCTCGGCCTCCTCGACGGCGGACAGCGAGGGCAGTTGCACGCAGGCCGAGAGCACCACGGCGTCCGCCCCGGCGTGGGCGAGACCGCGGGCGATCGCGGGCAGCAGGGCCGGGTCGTGGGCGGCCACGTCGAGGTTGTCGGCGATCTCCAGGGCGGCGTGGTCGAGCACCTCGATGCCCTCCGCGGCGAGGTACTCGACCACCGTCCGGGCCAGCGGCCGCAGGTACGGGGTGACCATCGCGACCTTGGCGGCCCCGAGCTCGTGCAGCCCGGCGACCAGGGCGCCGGCGCTGGTGACCACGGGCGCGGGGGCGCCGTTCTGGATGGTGCGCAGGTGCAGCCGCCGCTCGGCCTCGCGGTGGTAGCCGTGGCCGGTGGCCATCACCGCGACCAGGCAGGCGTAGCCGAGCACGTCCACCCGGGCGTCCGAGAGCTCGGCGGCGCAGCGGTCGGACTCGGCGTCCATGGCGCGCAGTTGCTCGGGGGTGACCCTGGTCATCCGCATCCGGCTGGAGTGGAAGGTGAACCGCTCGGGGGCGACCGCCTCGCGGGCCCGCAGCAGGGCGGGGACCTCGGTCTCCATGGTGACGTTGGAACTCGGGACGATCTGGCCGATCCGGTAGGTGGTCATCGGACGGGCGGTCCTTTCCGCTCGGGGACTGGTCAGCGGGCGTCGACCACGGGGTTGGCGAGCGTGCCGATCCGCTCGATGGTGGCCTCGACGAGGTCGCCGGGCTGGAGGAACCGCGGGGGGACCATCCCGGCGCCGACGCCCGAGGGGGAGCCGGTGGCGATCACGTCGCCCGGTTCCAGGGTGACGCCGGAGGAGATGTCGACGATCAGCCGGGCGACGCCGAACAGCATGTGGCGGGTGTTGGAGTCCTGCCGCAGCTCGCCGTTGACCTTCAGCGAGAGGTCGAGCCGCTGCGGGTCGGGGATCTCGTCGGCGGTCACCACGACCGGGCCGAAGGGGGCGTAGCCGTCCTGGCCCTTGGAGAAGAACCACTGGCCGGAGCGGCGCTGGTCGCGGGCGCTGATGTCGTTGACGATGCTGTAGCCGAACACGTGCCGCAGCGCGTCCGCCTCGGCCACCCGGAAGGCCGGCGCGCCGATCACCACGGCGAGTTCGCACTCCCAGTCGAGCTGCTTGGTGAGGTCGGCGTTGTGCGGGATGGGCCCGCCCGGGCCGGTGACGGCGGTCGAGGGCTTTCCGAACAGCACCGGGCGGTCGGGGAGTTCGCGGTCGGTGTCCAGGGTGCGGTGCGACTCGGCCACGTGCTCCACGTAGTTGAGGCCGACGCCGACGATCTTGCCGGGGCGCAGCGGCGCGCACAGCGAGACCTCGGCGAGCGGCCTGGTGGCCGGGGAGCCGGCGAGCAGTTCGCGGGCGACGGCCAGGGCCGGTGCCCCGGCGCGGATCAACCCGAGGAGGTCGGGCGGGAGTCGGACACCGGCGGCGGTGGCCAGGGCGGTCAGGTCGGCGACCCGGTCGCCGGCGAGCCGGGCGCCGAGGCGCGGGGCGCCGGCTCCGGCGGTGTCGTCGGCGCCATCGGCTTCGGCGGTACGGAAGGTCAACAGGTGCATGGCGGTGGGCTCCTGGTCAGGCGGCGATGGTGGGCTGCTGCCCGTCCGGGTGGGCCTCTTCGCGGTGGAGGCCGAGCGAGTGCATCACCGGGAAGTCGTTGAAGGAGAACAGGCAGGCGTCCTCGCCCTGGTCGAGGTTCGCGTGCTCGTGCCAGGCCCAGGACGGGACGACGAAGACGTCCCCCCGCTGCCACTCGAAGCGGCGGCCGGCGATCACCGAGACGCCCCGCCCCTTGGCCGCGGTGTACACCACCGAGCCGGTGTGCCGGTGGGCGCGGGTGGCCTGGCCCGGTCGCAGCAGCTGTAGGTGGGCGGACATGGTCGGCATCACCGGGCCGCCGGTGACCGGGTTGGTGTACTCCATGACCACGCCGTCGAAGGGCGATCCCTCGGTGGCGCGGGCGAGTCGGCGGAGCGCGTGGTAGCTCGGCTCCCAGGGCCAGCCGATCAGCGGCGAGTAGGGGCGGGTCCACTTCTCGACGCCGTACGGCAGCAGGTTGCCGCCGTAGCTGAGCAGCGAGGAGTTGGTGACCGGCCCGGGCCGCTGGTACAGCTCCGGGTGGACCTCGTAGAAGTTGGCGTCGAGGGTGTTGACCAGCGGGATGTCCAGGCCGTCCTGCCAGATCACCGGGGCGTCGTCGGCCTCGTTGCCGTGCTCGTGCCAGGTGTTGTTCGGGGTGATCGCGAAGTCGCGCGGGCCGACCTTGAGCTTCTGGCCGTCCACGATGGTCCAGGCGCCGGTGCCCTCGTGGACGAAGCGCAGCGCGGAGGCCTGGTGGCGGTGCGCGGTCATCGCCTCGCCGGGGCCCATGATCTGCAGCCCGGTGTACAACAGGCCGACGGCGGCGCTCAGTTCGCGGCGGCCGGGGTTCACCAGCATCACCACCCGGCGCCCGGCGTCGTCGGCCTTCACCAGGGGCAGCGCCTTGCGCACCAGTGGGCGGAGGTCGGCGTAGCGCCAGAGCACGGGGACGGACCTCGGCTGCGGGTACCAGGGCTCGATCTCGTTCGCGACCGTCCACAGGGCGCCGGCCTGGTACTTGGCCAACTCCTCGTAGTAGGCGAGCAGTTCGGGGCTGTCGGTGACCCTGGCCCGGCCGATCCGGTCGTCGTCGTGACCGTCGTGACCGTCGTGGCCTCCGTGACCGCCGTGGCTTCCGTGGTCGTCGTGACCGTCGCGGCCGGGGGTGCGTTCGGGGCTGGTCATGCCTCCTCCTCGGGGAACACCAGCGGCCGCAGCGGGCGGTTGTCCACGTGCAGCCGGAAGACGTCGAAGCGGTTGTAGTGGCCGACGATGTCGTGCATCTGCCGGGGCTGGACGCAGCGGCCGAGGTCGATCTCGGCGTAGACGATGCCCTCCTCGTCCACCAGCGGTTCGGTGACGGCGCGGCCGTCCGGGCCGAAGATCCCGGACAGTGCGCTGTGCGGGCGGGCGAGCTGCTTGCGGAGCCGCGGGTCGTCGCCGGCGATCAGGTCCACGATCTCGGGGGAGACGGTGGAGCAGGAGACGACCGAGAACACCTTGCCCTCGAAGCAGTGCGCGGCGGTGCGCAGGGCGATGGAGTCCGCCATGTCGTAGTCCTCGGGGCCCACCGGCAGCGCGATGTAGCAGGCGGCGTGGACCAGTTCGCCCTGGGCCAGCAGGGTGAAGCGGGCCAGCGGGTTGGTGTTCTCGCCGCAGGCCAGCGCGCCGAGCGGGCCGACGGCGGTGGGGTGCACCGTGAGGGTGCTGCCGTCGCCCTGCCCCCAGGTCAGCTTCTCGGCCCAGGTCGGCACCAGTTTGCGGTGCACGCCCAGCAGTTCGCCGTCCGCGCCGATGATCAGCAGGGTGTTGTACAGCGGTCCGAGGCCGGGCCGGCCGCGTTCGTTGACCCCGATCACCAGCACCACGCCGGCCTGCCGGGCCGCGGCCCGCAGGGTGTCGACGTACGGTCCGGGGACGTCCACGGCGGCCCGGTACAGCCGGTCGTACCAGGGCGAGCCCTGCACCGGGTTCATCGTCCAGTTCCAGTACGGGTAGCCGGGCACGAAGACCTCGGGGAAGACCATCAGTTCGGCGCCGTGCCCGGCCGCCTCGTGGATCAGCGCGACGGCCTTGTCGACGGTGGCGGCCGGGTCCAGGTACACCGGGGCGGCCTGGACGGCGGCGGCGGTGAAGCGGGGCAGGTCGGGCATGGTTCCTCGTCCCTCCTCGGGGGCTGCGGTAGGGAACGCGACGGCTGCTCGAAGGGCTCGGGGGCCGGTCACGGGAGGTCCGGCGACCAGCGGCGGTGGACGGGCGGGGGCGGCTCGCGCAGCAGGTGCAGGCGCGGGGCGACCCGGTCGGCGTTCGGGCCCGGCGGCTTTCGGCTGCCGGCCCGCCAGGGTTCGGGCCAGCGGGCGCCCGGCCCGGTGTGGTTCTGCTCGGCGGCGGCGTGCAGCGTCCAGAGCGGGTCGTACAGGTGGGCGCGGCCGACCGCGACCAGGTCGGCCCGGCCGGCCAGCAGGACGGAGTCGGCGTCGTCGAACCCGGAGATGGCGCCGACCGCGATGGTCGGCAGGCCGGTGGCAGCGCGGACCAGTTCGGCGAAGGGCGTCTGGTAGCCGCGCCCGTACGGCGGCCGCTGGTGCGCCACCACCTCGCCGGTGGAGACGTCCAGCGCGTCCGCCCCGGCCCCGGCGAGCGCGCGCCCGATCGCCGCGGCCTCCTCCTCGGTGGTGCCGCCGGGCGCCCAGTCGCTCGCCGAGATCCGCACCAGCAGCGGCCGCCCGGCCGGCCAGACGGCGCGCACCGCCGTCAGCACCTCCAGCGGTAGCCGCAGCCGGTGGGCGAGCGGGCCGCCGTAGCGGTCGGTGCGGCGGTTGGTGAGCGGGGAGAGGAAGGAGGAGAGCAGGTGGCCGTGGCCGAACTGGAGCTCCAGCACGTCGAAGCCGGCCCGGGCGGCCCGCTCGGCGGCGGCCGCGAAATCCGCGGTGACGGCGGTCAGTTGGATGTCGTTCGCCTCGTGCGGCACCGGACTGCCGGTGTCCCAGGGGAGGGCCGAGGGGGCGATCAGCGGCCAGCCCTCGGCGAGCGGGCGCCCGATGCCGTCCGGTCCGGGGGCGGCGGTCGCGCCCCGGCGGCCGGCGTGGGTCAGCTGGATGCCGAGCGGGGTGTCGCTCACCGCCCGTACGGCGTCGACGAGTCGGCGCCAGGCGGCCTCCTGGTGGTCGGCCCACAGGCCCGGGCAGCGGTCGGTGGCCCGGCCCTCGGGGCTGACCGCGGTCATCCCGGCGATCACCAGCCCCGCGCCGCCGAGCGCGTGCCCGGTCAGCTGGGCCCGGTCGAAGCCGCTGGGCAGCGCGTCGGGGGAGGTGAAGGTGGCGAGCGGGGGCACCACGACGCGGTTGCGCAGTTCCAGCGCGCCCAGTTTCAGCGGCCGGAACATCGGCGGCACCCCGGGCGAGCCGCCGAAGGCGGTGTCCACGGCGTCCACGAAGGCCGGGTCGCGGGCCCGCAGGTTGCCGTAGGTGACCCGCCGGCTGCGGGTGAGCAGGTTGAAGGCGAACCGGTCGATCCCCTGGCCGGTGCGCCGCCCGATGGTCTCGAACCATTCCAGGCTGGCCTGCGCGGCGCGCTGGGTGGATTCCACCACCGGGCGCCGCTCGGCCTCGTACCCGGCCAACGCCTCCTCCAGGGTGGGCTGTTCGCTCAGTGCGGCGGCCAGGGCGAGGGCGTCCTCCAGGGCGAGCTTGGTGCCCGAGCCGATCGAGAAGTGCGCGGAGTGCGCGGCGTCGCCGAGCAGGACCACGTTGCGGTGGCGCCAGCTCGCGTTCCGCACCGTGGTGAAGCGGATCCAGCGGGAGGCGTTGGGGATCAGCCGGTGGCCGTCCAGGTGCCCGGCGAGCAGGTCCGCGCAGCGCCGCACGCTCGCCAGGTCGCTCTCGCCGCGCGCCAACTCCCGTGCGGCGAGGGCCTCGAAGCCGGCGCGGTGCCAGGAGTCCGCGGCCGCCTCGACGATGAAGGTCGAGCGGGTGGCGCTGTACGGGTAGGCGTGCACCTGGAGGACGCCGAAGTCGTACCGCTCGACGATGAAGGTGAAGGCCTCGAAGACCTTGTCGGTGGCGAGCCACATGTAGCGGCAGTGGCGTTCGTCCAGGTCGGGGCGGAAGCTCTCCGGGTGGGCGGCCCGGGTGCCGGAGCGGATGCCGTCGGCGGCCACCACCAGGTCGTACTCGGCGGCCAGCCGGTCGACCGGCGGGGCCGGGGTGCGGTAGCGCAGGTCCACCGCCAGCTCGGCGCAGCGCTGTCGGAGGATGGCGCGCAGCCGGTTGCGGTCCAGGGCGGCGAAGCCGTGGCCGCCGCTGGTGCGGACCTCGCCCGCGTAGCGGATGTCGATGTCGCTCCAGCGGGCGAACTCGGCGCTGATCGCGGCGAAGACGCGCGGGTCGGCCCGGGCGATGCCGTCCAGGGTCTCGTCGGAGAAGACCACGCCGAAGCCGAACTCGTCGTCCCGGCCGTCCCGTTCGAAGACGGTGATGTCCCGCTCGGGTGCCAGCTGCTTGGCCAGGGCGGCGAAGTAGAGCCCGCCGGGGCCGGCGCCGATCACCGCGATCCGGCGGACCGTCCGCGGAGCCGCGTCCGGTCGTCCCGTGCGGTCCGTGCGGTCCGGTGCCGTGGTCATGCGAGCACCTCGGGCCGCTGCGGCCCCGCCTCGGCCAGCGTGCGGCGGACCTGTGCGGGCCACGGCCGGGAGCCCCCGTCGTGCGGCGCGGCGTGCACCACCGACATCCGCCCGCTCGCGGCCAGCCCGTGCGGGCCGTGCACCTCGAAGGCGTAGTGCAGGGAGGAGCCGCCGACCCGGACCACCCGCAGTTCGGTGCGGACCAGGTCGCCGAACCAGAGCCGCTCGCGGTAGTCGGCCTCGAAGTGCACCCGGGGTATCCGCCCGAACAGCTCGGCGAGCCCGAGCCGGCGCAGCAGGGCGGCCTCCGCCGCCTCGGCCCAGCGCTGCACGGCGGAGAAGTGGTAGTGCCCGGCGGCGTCGGTGTCGGACCACTCCACCCGGCGCTCGACGGTGACGCTGGCGGGGGTCGGCGCGGCCCGTCGGCGCAGCTCGGCGCGGTGCAGCTTGCCGGTCGCGGTGCGCGGCAGCTCGGGCACGAACTCGACCGCCCGCGGGTACTTGTAGGGCGCGATGGCGCGCTTGACGTGCTCCTGGAGCGCGCGGGCCGTCTCCGGCCCGGCCGGTACGCCCGCGCGCAGCACCACGTACGCCTTGACCACCGCGCCGCGCCGCTCGTCCGGCGCGCCGACCACCGCGCAGTCGGCCACGTCGGGGTGGGCGGAGAGTGCCTGTTCCACCTCGGGCCCGGCGATGTTGTAGCCGGAGGAGACGATCATGTCGTCGTTGCGCGCCCGGAACCAGAAGTAGCCGTCGCGGTCCCGGACGTAGGTGTCGCCGGTGAGGTTCCAGCCGCCGCGGACGTAGTCCAGCTGGCGCTCGTCGTCCAGGTAGCGGCAGCCGGTCGGGCCCTTGACGGCGAGCATCCCGGGCTCGCCGTCCGGCACCGGGTGGCCCTGCCCGTCCAGGACCGCGGCCCGGAAGCCGGGGACGGGCCGGCCGGTGGAGCCGGGGCGGATGTCCTGGCCGGCGGCCGAGACGAACACGTGCAGCAGCTCGGTGGCGCCGATGCCGTCGATCAGCCGCTGTCCGGTGGCCGTGTGGAAGGCCTGCCAGACGGCGGCGGGCAGCGGCTCGCCGGCGGAGACGCAGTGCCGCACCCCGGCCAGCCGGTCGGCCAGCCCGGCCGCCAGGATCGCCCGGTAGGCGGTCGGCGCGGTGAACAGCACGCTCACCCGGTGCCGCCGGACCTGTTCGGCGAGCTGCTCGGGGGTGGCCTGCTCCAGCAGCAGGCCGGCGGCGCCCGCCCGCAACGGGAAGACCAGCAGGCCGCCGAGGCCGAAGGTGAAGCCGAGCGGCGGGGTGCCGGTGAAGAGGTCCTCGGGGGTGGGGCGGAGCAGGTGGCGGGAGAAGGTGTCGGCGATGGCGAGCACGTCGCGGTGGAAGTGCAGGGTGGCCTTGGGGCGGCCGGTGGTGCCGGAGGTGAAGGCGATCAGCGCGACGTCGTCGGCGGCGGTCGGGACGGCGGGGAAGTCGGCGGGCTTGGCGGCGCAGCGGGCGGTGAGGTCCTCGGGGCCGGGGCCGCCGTAGGGGAGGATCCGCAGCCCGGGGGTCCGGGCCCGGTGCAGCTCGTCCAGGAAGCGGTGGTCGCACAGGGCGATGCCGGGCCGGGCGATGCCGGTCAGCTCGGTCAGCTCGGCGGCGCGCAGCAGCGGCATGGTGGTGACGGCCACCCCGCCGGCCTTCAGCACGCCGAGCCAACAGGCCGCCAGCCAGGGGGTGTTGGGGCCGCGCAGCAGGACCCGGTTGCCGGGGACGAGGCCGAGGTCCTCGGTCAGCAGGCGGGCGATCCGGTCGGTGTGGCCGCGCAGTTCGCCGTAGGACCAGCTCCCGGCGGGGGTGAGCAGGCAGCGGCGGTCCGGGCCGAGGCGTTCGATGGTGTCGTCGAGCAGGGCGGCGGCGCAGTTCAGTCGGTCGGGATAGGCCAACTCCGGGAGTTCGAAAAGGAGTTCGGGCCATTGCTCGAAGGGCGGGAGGTGGTCTCGGCAGAACGTGTCCACGTGCGCCGAGGGTGAGAGCTCCATGGGCGGGCACCTCGTTGTGCGAGCGGGGAGTGAGGCCAGTATGGCGCCTTGGTGACGCCAGTCAAGAGAGCGATACACGCATTCGGGCGACGGCCCTGGTGGCGCTCCCCGGTGTCGTACGGCTCCCCGGTGCTCCCTGGCTCCTGGTCCCCGTCGGCGCCCGGTTCCCCGCTCGGGCTCACCGCTCGGGCTCACCGCTCGGGCTCACCGACGAGGCGGACGGCGACCGGCGGGCACC
>NZ_JBHVET010000305.1:0-9255 GCF_042802135.1 Kitasatospora sp. NPDC057512 | reverse complement strand
GAGTGGGACGGCTCCGACGGGTCGCGCTGGGAGGCCGGGCAGCTGGCCCGTGAACTCGGCGGCCTGCCGCTCGCCCTGGAGCAGGCGGGCGCCTACCTGCGCCGGACCCGCACCACCGTCGCCGGCTACCGCCGCCGGCTCGGGCTCCGGCCGTCCGGCGCCCCGGCCCGCCGCGACCCGCAGCGCACCGTCGCCCGGGTCTGGCAGGTCACCCTGGCGGCCGTCGCCGGGGACGACCCGGTCGCGGCCGACCTCCTGCACGCCCTGGCCTGGCTCGACGCCGACGGCTGCCCGCGCGACCTGGTGTCCCGGCTGGCCCCCGACGAGCTCGCGGCCGACGACGCACTCGGCGTCCTGCACGCCTACAGCATGATCGGCTACGCCTGGCGCGACGTCCGGGTGCACCGCCTGGTCCAGGGCGCGCTGCGGGCGGAAGCCCTCGCCGCCCGCCCTCCGGGCGGCGTTCCCCGGGGCCGGCGCGAGGCCGAACGGGCCGTGCTGGAGGCCGTCCACCCGGCCGGGCGGGAGCAGGAGCGCGACACCGCCGAGCTGACCCGCCTGGCCGGCCAGGTCCGCGCCCTGGCCGCCACCGACCCGGGGGACGACAGCGACCCGGCGGTGTTCACCCTCTACGCCGCCGCCGCCCTGCTCCTGGAGGCCGAGGGTCAGAGCGTCCGGGCGCTGCCCCTGTACGAGGCGTACGACGCCCAGATCAGGCACGGCTTCGGGCCCGACCACGAGTTCGCACTGGTGGCCGGCTCCGCCCTGGCCCGGGTGCACCTCGCGACCGGCCGGCCCGAGCAGGGCCTCGGCCTGCTCGAACCGCTCCTGGAGCGGAGCCTGCGGGTGCACGGCCCCGGGCACCTGACCACCCTCAACATCCGGAGCAACCTCGCCGACGCCCACCAGGCCTGCGGGCGGGCCGAGCGGGCCGTCGAGGAGTACGAGCGGGCCGCCGCCGACAGCCGGGACGCCCTCGGTCCGGACCACCCCAGGACCTTCAGCCTGCTCAGCGACCTGGCGGGCGCCCACGGGTCCCTCGGCCGGGCCGACCAGGCCATCGCGATCTACGAAGGCCTGCTCGGCCGGGAGGCCGCGGTCACCGGCGACGAGCACCTGCCCCCGGGCATGCTCCGGATCAACGCCCTGCGGCTGCGGAACAACCTCGCCGGGGCGTACGAGAACGTGGGGCGGTACCGCCGGGCGGTCGCGCTCTACCAGGAGGCGCTGGCCGGTCTGGAGGAGCTCTGCGGCCCCGAGCACCCCGACACCCTCAGCTGCCTGAGCAACCTCGGCTACGCCCACGAGTCGGCGGGCGACCTGGAACCGGCCGGGCGGATCTACCGGGACGTCCTGGCGCGGCGTGCGGCCGCCCTCGGCGAGGAGCACCCGGACACCCTGCTCAGCCGCAGCAACCTCGCCTACCTCTGCCTGACCACCGGTGACGTCGGGACCGGCCTCGACCTCTGCCGGACGGTCCTGGCCCAGCGCACCGGCGTGCTCGGCCCGGAGAGCCCCGACACCCTGGTCAGCCTCAGCATGCTGGCCTCCGCCCACGCCGCGGCCGGGGAGCCGGAACTGGCGCTCCCCCTGTTCGAACAGACCCTCCGGCTGCGCCTGGCGGTGCTCGGCCCGGACCACCCCGACACGCTGCGCAGCCGCGGCAACCTCGCGGCCGTCCACCACAGGCTGGGCGACCACCCCCGGGCCGTGCTCCAGTTCGAGGAGGTGCTGGCCGCCCAGGAGCGCCTGCTCGGCCCGGAGAGCCGCGACACCGTGCTCAGCCGGAACAACCTCGCGTCGGCCTGCCGGGCGGCCGGCGACCTGGAGCGGGCCCGGTCGCTGATCACCACCGTGCTGGAGCAGCGCACCCGGCTGCTGGGCCCGGACCATCCGGACACCCTCGGCAGCCGCGCCACGCTGGCCCGGGTGGACGAGGCCTCCGGCGACCTGGAACGGGCCGTCGAGGGGTACCGGGCCGCTCTCGCCGGGCTGACCGGGGCGGTCGGCCCGGACCATCCCACCGCGGTCCTGGTGGCGGAGCTCCTGGCCGCCGCCCTGCGGACCCGCGACACCCCGGGAGCACGGCCGTAGGACCCCCGCCCGGCCGACGCGCCGGGACGGGGCGGTCCTCCTACGATCGAGGCGACAGCGGACCCCAGGGACGGGCAGGTTCCCATGACCGACGACCGCACCGCCGGGATCGACCGGTCGAGGCCGAGCATCGCCCGGGTCTACGACTACCTGCTCGGCGGCACGGACAACTTCGCCGTCGACCGCGAGGTCGGCGACTTCTTCCTCCGGGAGCTGCCCGGATCGGTGGCCATGCCGGTCGCCAACCGGCAGGCGCTGATCCGCGCCGTGGGCGCGATGGCCCGCGACGGCGTCCGCCAGTTCGTCGACCTGGGCAGCGGCCGGCCCACCGCCGACAAGGTGCACCAGGCCGCCCGGCGGCACGTCGCCGACGCCCGCGTCGTCTACGTCGACAACGATCCGACCGTGCTCGCCCACGGCCGCGCCCTGCTGGCCGCCGACCCCCGCACCACGCTGGTCCGGGCGGACCTGCGCGAGCCGGAGGAGATCCGCCGGCACCCCGAGGTGCGGCGGCTGATCGACTTCGACGAGCCGGTGGGGGTCGTCTTCAGCGCCGTCCTGCACCACCTCGACGACTCCGAGCGGCCCGCCGGCCTGGTGCGCTGGTGGGTGGACCGGGTGCCCCCGGGCAGCCTGGTGTACGTCTCGCACTTCCGCTCCGTCGGGAGCCCCGGCGGAGAGTCCGGCCGGAGCCCCGGCGGCGAGCCCGGCGGGAACTCCGGCGGGACCGAGGAGGGCCGACGCGCGGAACGGAAGCTGCGGGAGAGCTTCGGCCGCGGCCGCTGGCGCACCGACGAGGAGATCCTCGGGCTGCTCGACGGACTCGACCTGCTCGAACCGGGGCTGGTGCCCTGCCCGCTGTGGCGTCCGGAATCCGCCGGCACCGGCGGGGCCCCCGCGGACGAGGGCGACCTGTCGGTGTGGGAGCGGCTGATCTCCTGCGCGCTGGCCCGCAAGCCCTCAGCGGCGGCGGGTCAGGACAGGTAGTCCTCCAGCCCGCCGTCGCGCCGGGTGTCCAGGGTGACGCAGTGGAAGCCGCCGCCGAGCACCCGGGAGTGCCGGAGCCGGTGCGGCAGGACGGTGATCCCGGCGTGCTCCAGCAGCTTGATCAGGCCCTCCTGCTCGGACTCGACGATCGCCGTGTCCGGGGAGACCATCAGCAGGTTCATGCTGATCCAGCTCTCGCTGAGCGCGTGCTCGGGCGCGTCGCCGGTGGGCTCGGCCGGCGGGCACCACAGGACGTCCCAGCCCTTCAGCGGCTCCGGGACGGTCTCCGGGCTGATCCGCTCGGGGTTGAGCAGCACCAGGCCCGGGCGCAGCAGCGCGATGGTGCTGTCGATGTGGGTGTAGCCGTAGATGTCGCGCAGCGGGTGCAGCCGCAGGCCGCCGTCGCCGAGCAGGCCGAGGGTGGACTCCAGCCACCGCAGGCCGAGTTCGTTGCCGCTGCGGGAGACCTGGTAGAACACGTCCCGGCCGAGCCGCAGCACGTTCGCCGCGTCGAAGACCGGCTCGGCCTCGCCCAGCAGCGGGAGGCCGGCGTCGTCGAACTCGAAGAGCTCGTCGCCCAGTTGCGGCCGGGGGGCGGCCAGCCAGCGCGCGCCGCGGCGCAGGTAGTCCTGGAAGAGTCCGCGCAGGCCGAAGACCTCGAAGTAGCGCTGCCGCATCGGGCTCGCCACCTCGATCAGCGTCTCGCCGACCACCAGGGTCAGGTCCCGCGGACAGTAGGAGTGGAAGCCGCCGTCGGCGTTCCAGAGCGGGGAGGCGAACTCGGCCGCGTGGTCGACCGGATCGGGCCGGTGGACGGTGACGCCGAGGCCGCGCAGGGTGGCCACCAGATCGTCCAGGTCCTCCTCGGTCTCCTCCACGACCTGCCGCGCGTAGGGGCCGGCCTCGATCGAGGCGAGGTCGGCGGCGTTGGTCTTCGGGAAGCAGGACAGCCAGGAGGACGGCTCGGTCTGCTCGGGCAGCCGGGCGCCGACGGCGGTCCCGACCACGATCTCCCGCAGTGTGGTGAACTCGTCCCAGCTCTGGACCGGACGGGCCGAATCGGACATGACTCTCCCTTGACACGGGTTTGGGGGAAGCACGGACACGACGGCGGAGGCGACGGCCTGGAACCGTGCGGACGGCTGCGCCGGACCGGCTCCGGCCGGCCGCGGCGTACGGGAAATCACCGGCGGGGCAGCCGAATTCGCCGCTACGAAGGGCCGGGATCGATCGTCAAGCTACCCGGGTGACCGACGGCGACGCAAGGGACCGTGATCGGCACCGGGAACACGCCGCCGGCCGGCCGCCCGTTGTTCGACCCCCTCCCTCCGAAGCTGATCAACACCGGCCGGAGGCCCGGCGGTCCGACCCGGCGCTCACCACCGCCAGGCGCGGCGGATCCGGCTCCCGCCCGCCAGGGCCAGCAGCGCCCCGCCCGCCGCGGCGACCCCGGCCACCGCCAGGTTCTGGCGCTGGGCCCGGCGCCGGTCGGCGACGGCCGCCCGGGACGAGGCCGCCAGGAAGGCCCGCTCGACCCCGGCCGCGGCCAGCTCGCCGGCCGCCACCCGCCGCACCAGCTCCTCCAACCGGACGCCCCGGTAGAGCAGTTCCGGGTCCTGGTCGGCGGCGGCCCAGCCCCGCGCGGCCGCGGTGAGCCGGCACTGCTCCCCCAGCGCCTCGCGGCCCTCCGCCAGCCAGTCGCGCAGCCGGGGCCAGGCCTGCGGCAGCGCCTGGTGGGACAGTTCGACGGTGTCCCGGTCGACCACCACGAGCCGGGCCCGGACCAGCCGTTCCATCACCTCGGGCACACCGGGATCGTCGAACTCGGCCCGCCGGGCCGGCTTGCGGGTGCCCTCGTCGCCGCCCGGCACCAGTTCACCGCCGGGCAGCGGCCCGCCGCCCGGCGCCAGCCCGTCGCCCAGGGCCGCCGGGCCGCCGGCCGCGTCCTCGCCGGCGCCGAGCAGTTCCCCGCCGAGCCGCAGGAACACCGCCCGCGCCCGCGCCTGGTCGGGCGCCTCCAGCCCGTTGTAGAGCGCCTCCGCCGTCCGGGCCAGCGCGCCCTCGAAACCTCCGGTGGCCTGGAACCCGGCCAGGGTGAGCGCGTTGCCGCTGCGCCGCCGCCAGGTCTCCAGCAGGGCCGCGGACAGCAGCGGGAGCGCGCCCGGCTGCTGCGCGGCGGTCGAGATGAGGACGGCCAGCAGGGCGCCCTCGACGGTACAGCCGGACCGTAACGCCGGTTCGGTGATCGCCCGCCGCAGCTCGTCCGGCGCCGGACGCCCCACCGGCAGCACCCCGTGGCGGCCGGCCTCGGCCAGCCCCGGGTGCTCGGCGAGCAGCGGGCCGCACTGGTCGGAGCGGACCACCAGCACCACCCGGCACCGGGCCGGCGCCGCCACCGGCAGCCCGTCCGACGCCCCGTCCGCAACGCCCGCGGCGGTCGCCACCAGCGCGTCCAGGAAGCGCGCCCGCTCGGCGGCGTCCCGGCAGCGGGTGCGCAGCTGCTCGGCCTGGTCGACCACCAGCACCGGGTCCCCGGCCGTCGGCCCGGACCCGCCGCGCCTCGTCTCCCCGGCCCGCTGCCCGAGCCGGGCGAGCGCGAGCGCGTACGCCTCCATGGGTCGTTCACCGGGGGTCAGCAGCGCCACCGGGACACCGCCGTCGGCCGGGGGCCGGCCCGCTCCGCCCCCGGCCCCGGGTCTCCCGGTGGCCGTACCGGTGGCGGCGGGCGCGCCGAGCCGGGCCAGCAGACCGGCTCTGACCAGCGAGGACTTGCCCGCCCCGGACGGCCCGGAGACGATCACCAGCCGCCGTTCGGCCAGCAGGGCGACCAGCCGGTCCAGCAGCGCCTCGCGGCCGAAGAACCGCTCGGCGTCGGCCGCCTCGAACGCGGCCGCGCCCGGGTAGGGGGCCCGTCCGACGTCCTGGGCGCGCCGCCGGGCGCACTGTTCGGCGGCCAGTTCGGCGGCGAGCAGCTGCCAGCGGTGCCGCCACTCCCGCACGTCCCCGCCGCAGGCCTGCACGTAGGCGAGGGTGACGGCGAGGCTGGGCAGCCGCCGCCCTCCCGCGGCCACCGACAGGCTGGCCGCCGAGCAGTGCGCCCGCAGGGCGAGTTGACGGTACGGCGGACGTCCGGCGCGCTCCCGCAGGGCCCGCAGATCGCCCGCGAAGCGCAACAGTGGCCCGTCCCCGGGGTCCAGTGGACTTTCCCGACGCGGCACGACGGCCCCCCTTCTCCGTTGAAGCGGTGTCCTGAAACCTTGAGCGCCCACGCGCCACACGCGCCGCGTGAGCCTCGTGTCCATCCCCCCGTTGATTCATCATGCACAGGACCGTTGGCGTCAAACAATGGTGCCTACGGGTCGGTTGTTCCGAGTTGATGTTCAATGTCCAGCCGTACGGCGCCGAACAAAGCCGGTGGGATAGAACCGGAACCCGCAGCCCTCGCTGACTTCGGAGACATCCATGAGGTTCACGCGGTACTGCCGTTCCCTCCTGTCCACACCCGCGATGGCGGTGGAGCGGTACACCAAGAGCCACCAGTCCGGGGCCGACATCGCCATGGTCGATCTGGAGGATTCGGTCCCACCCACCCGCAAGGAGGAGGCCCGCCGGCTCGCCGAGGAGTTCTTCGCCCTCCCGTCCACCAAGCTCGCGCGCAGCGCGGTGCGCATCAACACCCTGTCCGGGCCCGACGGTCTGCGCGACCTGATCGCCATCGCCCGGTACCGGGTCAAACCGGACCTGGTCCTGATCCCGATGACGGAGTCCCCCCGGGACATCGAGATCGCCGCCGGCGCACTCGGCGCGGACTGCCCGGAGACGGAGTTCCTGGCCGTCGTGGAGACCCCGCTGGGCATCGAGAACGCGCCCGCCGTCGCGGCCGCCGGGCACCGGCTGCGCGGGCTGGTCTTCGGCTCGGCCGACTACGCCTTCGCGGTCGGCGCCCGGCTCTCCTGGGAGGCCCTGGCCCACGCCCGCGCCCGGGTGGTCAACAGCGCCCGCGCCGCGGGGGTGGAGGCGATGGACGCGCCGTTCTTCGAGGTCACCGACCTCGACGGGCTGCGCCGGGAGGCCGGGCTCGCCCGGGACTTCGGGTTCAGCGGCAAGATCGCCGTCCACCCGCGCCAACTCGCCCTGATCAACGAGACGTTCAGCCCCGACGAGGAGCTGCTGGAGCGCGCCCGCCGGGTGGTCGCGGCGGGCCTGGAGAACGGCCGCTCGGTCACCGTGGTGGACGGCGTGATGGTCGGCATGCCGTTCTTCGAGGCCTCGCAGCGCCTGATCGAGCAGTTCGACCCGCCCCGCCCCGGCGCACCCCTGCCCGGCGGACCGCAGCACACCCGGCACCACGCGCCCACCGACACCCCGAACCACACGACGGAGAAGTGACGATGACCGAAGAATCCATCCTCGGCCCGCGCCGGTACCGCAACGCCGAGGCCATGCTGGCGAGCGCCGACCCGGTCTGGCAGGCGGCCGCCGCCAACGGCCTGATCGGCGTGACGGTGGACTCGGAGTCCAACAACCGGCTGATCGTCCGCGAGACCGGCCACGAGTTCGCCAACATGGTCTCCTGCTCGTACCTCGGCCTGAACAACCACCCCGCGGTCCTGGCCGGCGCGGTGGACGCGCTGACCGAGTCCCGCGGCACCTCGCTGGTCCTCTCCACCACCAGAATCCGGCACAACCTGCTGGTGCGGCTGGAGGAGGAGCTCGGCGACCTGTTCGGCGCGAACATCCTGCCGGGGGCGTCCTGTACCACGCTCACCGCCGGCATCCTGCCGCTGATCGCCTCCGGCCACCTGGACGGCACCTGTCAGGGCGGCGGCGGCCCCCGGGTGATGGTCTTCGACCGCTTCTGCCACTTCTGCATGGCGTACATGAAGCCGGTCTGCGCGGACGAGTCGCTGGTGCTGACCTGCCCGCACAACGACCTGAACTACCTGGAGGACATCTGCCGCAAGTACCCGCGGGTCGCCTACGTCGCCGACGGCGCCTACTCGATGGGCGGCACCGCGGCCCTCGACGGGCTGCTCGAACTCCAGGACCGCTACGGGCTGTTCCTCTACATCGACGACTCCCACTCGCTGTCCATCGCGGGCGAGCGCGGCGAGGGCTACGTCCGCTCCCGGCTGGAGATGAACCCGCTGACGGTGATCACCGCGAGCCTCGGCAAGGCCTTCGGCACCAGCGGCGGCGTCGCGATGCTCGGCAACCGGGAGCAGTTCGAGTTCCTGCACCGGCACGCCGGCCCGATCGGCTGGTCGCAGAACATCCCGCTGCCGATGGTCGGCGCCTCGCTGGCCAGCGCCGCCATCCACCGCTCCCCCGAACTGGCCGAGCTCCAGGGAGCGCTGGCCCGCAACATCGAGCTCTTCGACGAGCTGCTGCCGACCACCTTCGCGGGCAACGGCCTGCCGGTGCGCCGGGTCGACGTCGGGGAGGCCGAGCGGGCGGTCAAGCTGTCCGCCCAGCTCTTCGAGCGCGGCTTCTACAGCTCCGCGGTGTTCTTCCCGATCGTGCCCAAGGGCGAGGCCGGGCTGCGGCTGATGCTGCGCGCCGACATGGACGAGCGGCTGATCCGCGAGTTCGCCGGCCACGTCAGGGAACTCACCTCCGACCTCTAGGACTTCGGGAGCAGCCACCATGGAAGGAACCGAGCCCACCGGCTACCGGCGGATCGGCGAGCGCCGCTACCGCGAGGTGGTCGGACGCTACTACGAGGAGTTCGAGGTCGGCGAGGTGGTCGAGCACCGCCCCGGGCGGACCGTCACCGAGCTCGACAACGTGCTGATGAGCATGCTGAGCATGAACGACGCCCCGCTGCACATCGACGCCGCCTACAGCGCCCACACCCCCTGGGGGAAGCCGATCGTCTCCAGCCTGGTGACGCTCAGCATCGTCGGCGGGATGACCGCCCGCTCGACGAGCGGGCGCACCATCGCCAACCTGGGCTGGGAGAACATCCGGATGACCCACCCGGTGTTCACCGGCGACACCCTCTACGCGGAGACCGAGACCCTCGCCAAGCGGCTGTCCAAGAGCCGCGACGGACAGGGCATCGTGAGCTGCCGCACCACCGGGACGAAGTCCACCGGCGAGCCCGTGGTGGTGTTCGACCGCAGCTTCCTCGTCCCGCTGCGCGGCCACGGCCTGGACGAGGTCGCCGGGTAC
>NZ_JBHVET010000304.1:0-9293 GCF_042802135.1 Kitasatospora sp. NPDC057512 | reverse complement strand
GGCCCGGGGGGTGCTGCGCGGGCTGTTCGCGGGGCGGGAGCGGCGGGCGGTGGCGCAGGCGGCGGTCGAGTCCCTGGCGGAGGCGCTGGTCGGGTTCGGCGCGCGGGAGGTCCCGGTGCTGTTCGCCCAGGCCTCGGTCGACCTGCTGCGTCCGCCGCTCGACCCGGTCGAGGCGTGGACGGACTTCGAGCTCCGCTCGGCCGACTACTACGGCGTGCTCGGCGGGATCGTCGAGGAGGCCGGGGTCGAACTCGCCGCCGCCGAGGGGTTCCTGCCGGAGGACCTGTCGGACCGGGTGCGGGCCGAGCCGCTGGACGACGCCCACTGCCGGGTCTCGCTGCGCGGCTACCAGGCGTTCGGGGCGCGGTTCGCGCTCGCCCAGCGGCGGGTGATCATCGGGGACGAGATGGGCCTCGGCAAGACGGTGCAGGCGATCGCCGTGCTGGCGCACCTGCGGGCCCGGGGGAGCACCCACTTCCTGGTGGTCTGCCCGGCCAGTGTCCTGATCAACTGGATCCGGGAGGTCGAGTCGCGCAGCACCCTGCGGGCGTTCCGGGTGCACGGCCCGGAGCGGGAGGCGGCGCTCGCCGAGTGGCTCCGGGACGGCGGGGTCGCGGTGGTGACCTTCGACGGGCTGCGCCGCCTGGAGGCGTCGGAGGTGGCGGAGGCGGCCGCGGTCGGGATGGTCGTGGTGGACGAGGCGCACTTCGTCAAGAACCGTGCCGCGCAGCGCTCCCGGGCGGTGGCCGCCTGGGCGGAGCGGGTGGAGCGGGTGCTGTTCCTCACCGGGACGCCGATGGAGAACCGGGTGGAGGAGTTCCGCACCCTGGTGGAGTACCTCCAGCCCGCGCTGGTGCCGCTGGTCCGGCAGGGTTCGGCGGCCGCCGGGCCGGCGGCCTTCCGCAAGGCGGTCGCCCCGGCGTACCTGCGCCGCAACCAGCAGGACGTGCTCACCGAGCTGCCCGAGGTGGTGCACGTGGACGAGTGGGAGGAGTTCTCGCCCGCCGACCTCGCCGCCTACCGGTCGGCCGTCGCGGCGGGCAACTTCCCGGCGATGCGCCGCGCCGGGTACGCCGACCCGGCGGAGTCGGCCAAGCTGAGGCGGCTGCTGGAGATCGTCCGGGAGGCGGCGGACGGCGGGCTGAAGGTGGTGGTCTTCTCGTTCTTCCGGGACGTCCTGACGGCCGTCCGAGTCGCCCTGGAACAGGGGGCGTTCGGGCCGATCGACGGCTCGCTGGAGTCGGCGCGGCGGCAGGACGTGGTGGACGGGTTCAGTGCCGCGCCCGGGCACGCGGTGCTGCTCTGCCAGATCCAGGCCGGGGGCGTGGGCCTGAACATCCAGGCGGCCTCGGTGGTGATCCTGTGCGAGCCGCAGGTCAAGCCGACCCTGGAGGAGCAGGCGGTGGCCCGCTCGCGCCGGATGGGGCAGGTCCGCCGGGTGCGGGTGCACCGGCTGCTCGCCGCGGACAGCGTCGACCAGCGGGTGTTGGACCTGCTGCGGGCGAAGGGCCGGCTGTTCGACGAGTACGCGCGGCGCAGCGAGGTGGCGGAGTCGACGCCGGAGGCGGTGGACGTGTCGGAGCAGTCGCTGGCGGCGCTGATCGTGGAGGAGGAGCAGCTGCGGCTGGCGGCCGCCGAGGGCTGAACGCGTCAGTGCTCGGCGAGCGTGCGCAGGTAGGTGAGGACGGCGCGGACCCGGCGGTGGCCGGTGTCGGGGGTGGGCATGCCGAGCTTGCCGAAGATGCTGCCGATGTGCTTGTTCACCGAGCTCTCGGCGAGGAAGAGGAGTCGGGCGATGGTCGGGTTGTTGTGGCCCTCGGCCATCAGGGTGAGGACCTCGCGCTCGCGCGGGGTGAGGGCGGCCAGCGGGTCGGGGCCGACGCGGTGGGCCATCAGCTGGGAGATGACCTCCGGGTCCATCGCGGTGCCGCCCTCGGCGACCCGTCGCAGCGCCTGGAGGAACTCCTCGGCGCGGCCGACCCGGTCCTTGAGCAGGTAGCCGACGCCGGTGGCGCTGTCGGCGAGCAGCTCGGCGGCGTAGGCGCGTTCGACGTACTGGGAGAGGATCAGGACGGGCAGCGCGGGCAGTCGGCGGCGGGCCTCGACGGCGGCGCGCAGGCCCTCGTCGCGGAAGTCCGGGGGCAGCCGGACGTCGACCACGGCGACGTCGGGGCGGTGGTCGAGCAGGGCGGGCAGCAGCTCGTCGCCGTGCTCGACGGTCGCGCACACCTCGTGTCCCTCGCTGTGCAGCAGCAGGACCAGGCCCTCGCGGAGCAGGGCGTTGTCCTCGGCGATCAGGATCCGCACGGGATCTCCACTTCCAGGATGGTCGGGCCCCCGGGCGGGCTGGACAGGCGGGTGGTGCCGTCGAACGCGGCGGCCCGGCGGCGCAGGCCGGGCAGGCCGCTTCCGGCACCCTCGACGGCACCGCCCCGGCCGTCGTCCTCGACCCGGACGGTGATGGCGGCGGCGGTGATCCGCAGCCGGACCAGGGCGCCGCGGGCACCGCTGTGCCGGGCGACGTTGGCGAGTGCCTCGGAGACCACGAAGTAGGCCGCGGCCTCGGCGGCGGCCGGTGCGCGCGGCGACGGGTCGGCGGATCGGTCGGCGGATCGGTCGGCGGAAGGGCCCTCGGAACGGCCTTCGGACGCCTCGGAGTTGTGCAGCTCGACCCGGGTGGGCACGGCGCAGCGGGCGGCGAGCGACCGTACGGCCTCGGTCAGGCCGCGGTCGGCGAGCAGCGGCGGGTGGATGCCGCGCACCAGGGTGCGCAGCGACTCCAGGGCCTGTTCGGCGACGAGTTGGGTGGAGTCGACCAACGCCGCGGCCTGCTCGGGGCGTTGGTCGAGCGCGCGGCGGATCATGCCGAGCCGGAGCGAGACGGCCACCAGGTTGGCCTGGGCGCCGTCGTGCAAGTCCCGTTCGATCCGGCGCAGTTCGGCGGCGTGGGCGTCCAGCGCCTCGGACCGGCTGGTGGTCAGCTCCCGGACGCGGTGGGCGAGCGACACGCGGGGCCGGGCGACCAGCAGCCGGATGGAGAGCCGGGCGTGCAGGTCGGCGAGGGGCGGCAGCGCGGCCAGGGCGACGGCGGCGTAGCCGACGCCACCCAGCGCCGCGGCGGCGGCCATCGGCCAGGAGTCGACGGTCAGCAGGATGATCTTCCCGCGCTCGTCCGGCAGCAGCTGCCACCACACCGGTGCCGTCAGCCAGTTGAAGGCGTGACTGCACAGGGTGAGGGCGCCGGCGCACAGGGCCGTCCCGGCCGTGCCGTGGGCGAGCAGCCAGAGCAGGTCCTTGCCGACGGCCGGGTCGCGTACGGACAGCCGGTCGCCGTACGGCGTGCGCGGCCGCTCGCCGCCGAGCCGGGCGCCGACCCGGCGTCGGTGGAAGTCGGCGTGGCGGCGCAGCAGTCGCAGGGCCGGAAGGAGGAGCGGCAGGCCCACGCCGACCAGGCAGAGGGCGAGGACGACGAGCAGCAGGCAGAGCCCGACCAGCGCGGCCAGACCGGTGCCGAGGCAGAGCAGGAGGTAGCGGGCGGCGGCGGGGAAGCGGCGTGCCGCGGACCGGGCGAAGGCGCGCGGGCCCGGGCGGCCCGGGTGGACGGTCGGCCGGGCCGTGGCTCCGTCAATCCTGGGCGTCCGCACGACTGTTCAGTGCCTCCGAGCCCCGGGCCGACTTTTCGATCACCCTAGCACCGGCTCCGGGACCGGCCCCGGACCGCTCCGGAGCCGGCCCGGAGGTCATCACGGAGGCCGATCCGCAGGCCATCGCGAGGGTGGAGCCCCTTCCGCCGCCACGCGGGGCGCCTCCACAATGGGCGGGATCGATCGCGGAAGTGGGGGACCGGGATGGAGTGGCTGCTGGGGATCGGTGGAGCCCTGCTGCTCGGCGTGGTGACCAATCTGGTGTACGACTTCGCCAAGTTCGGCGGGTCCCGGCTCGGCTCCCGGGTGCCGGCGCCGCGGGTCCGGCGGGCGAGCCTGACGGCGGCGGCCCGGGCGCACGACGTGCGGGCGGACGGACTGGCGCCGCTGATCACCTGGTCCGCGGCCCGGCCGCTGGCGCCGGGCACGCTGGTGACGGCGCACCGGGGGCGGGTGGAGCGGCCGCACGCGCTGGACGCGGCCGGGTGGGCCGAGGAGGTGGGGCGCCAGCGGGCGGCCGGTGCGGCGGGCCGGACGGCGTACATCTCACGGCTGACGGTCGATCACGGCGAGCACGGCGGTGCGCGGGTCTGCGAGGTGGACATCGCCGAGAGCGACTACGCGGAGTGCATGGCCACCACCCGCTTGGGCCGGGAGGATCCGGCGGCGGCCCGGCTGCTGCGCGCGGCCCTGGACGAGGGACTGACGAGCTTCGTGGCCGTCGCCCCGCCCACGATGGTCAGCGCCTGCGTCGCGGTGCGGGACCGGCTGGGCCGGCTGCTGCTGCTCCGCCGCTCGCTGGCGGTCAACACCTTCCCGGCGCAGTGGACGGTCGGGATCAACGAGACGATGAAGTACCGCGACGAACCGGGCGCCGCCGAGGACTTCTACGGGCTGGTCCGGAGGGCACTGGAGGAGGAGCTGGGGCTGCTGCCGGACGACGTCGGGCCGACCGTGATCACCTGGCTGGGCTGGAGCGAGCCGGCCTCCTGCTACACGCTGGTGGCCACCGTCCGGTCCCGGCTCGACGCGGCCGGGATCGACCGCCGCCGCGAGGCCTGCCACAGCACCTTCGAGCACGACATGGTCGTCTGGGTGCCCTTCACCCGCCGTACGGTCTCCGAGCTGGTCGAGGGCGGCACCTGTCCGGACGGCTCGCGGCGCTGGTCGTACCTCGCGCCGCTGGTCGCCTGGGAGGCCTGGCGGGCGGCGCAGCAGGAGCGGGCGTAGGCCGGAACGGTCGTTCCCGGGGCGGCCGCGGTCGGGGCGCACGGCGGCACGGTGGCGAGTCGGTCCGGCCGTACGGAGTTCACCGTCCGGCTGCCGTGACGGCTGAGCCGACGGCGGCGGGGACCGCGGTGGGTGCGGTGGCCGGGTCGGCCACGGCGGGTGCGGCGGGTGCGGCAGCCGTCCGGAAGCGCTGCCGGTAGTCGGTCGGCGTCGTGCCGAGGCGGCGGCGGAAGGCGCGCACCAGGGTGTCGACGGTGCCGAACCCGCAGGCGGTGGCGATGCGTTCGAGCGTCGCGTCGGTGGACTCCAGCCGGTGGCGGGCCAGTTCGACCCGGGCCGACTCGACGTAGGCGCTCGGGGTGGTGCCCAGCTCGGTCTTGAAGATCCGGGTCAACTGCCGTTCGCTGACGTGGGCGCGGGCCGCGAGGTCCGGGACGGTGAGCCGCCCGGAGAGGTTGCGCAGGATGTGGTGGCGCAGCTCCTCGATCCGCCGGGTGGTCGACACGGGTTCCAGTGGGACGCTGAACTGGCTCTGGCCGCTGGGGCGTTTGAGGTACATGACGAGCTGGCGGGCGACCCGCAGGGCCAGCTCCTCGCCGAAGTCCTCGGCGACCAGGGCGAGCGACAGGTCCAGGCAGGCGCTGATGCCCGCGCCCGTCCAGACCTCGCCCTCGCGGATGAAGATCGGATCCGGGTCGACCTCGATCTCCGGGTGCTCGTCGGCGAGTTGGCCGGCCGTGGACCAGTGGGTGGTGGCGCGCCGCCCGTCCAGCAGCCCGGCGGCGGCGAGCAGGTGCGCACCGACGCAGACGCTCGCCACCCGGCGCGAGCGGGCGGCCAGCGTGCGGACCCGGTCGACCACCGCCGGGTCGGTGAGCGCGCGGACCCGGCGGCGCTCGTCCACCTCGACCGAGCCGGGCACCAGCAGGGTGTCGATCCGGCTCCGGGCGGCCTCGTCGAAGGTGAGGTCGGGCAGGATGCGCACGCCCGCCGCGGTGGTGACCGGCGCCGCCGTCTCGGCGGCGAGGACGACCCGGTAGCCGGTCGCGTCGTCGGTCTCCCGGCGGACCAGGGAGAACACCTCGGGCGGGCCGGTCACGTCGAGCAGATCGACGCCCTCGAACAGCACGATGACGATCAGCCGTTGCGCGGCCGGTGCGGGCACTGCTTCCCCCTCGTCCCCCGGGGTGCTCTTCCCCGTCGATGTCGGAATCTGCATGTTAGGCGACATTGCCGACACGGGAGCGCCGCCCGTAGCGTTTTCGACGCCGGCCGCACCAGGTGTGACCTGCGAGATCCCGACTCCCGACCGTGAAGGCGGCACCTCATGCCCACGACGACCCTGCGCACCCTCAACGGCCTCGACGAGAAGCCCGCCGTGCTCGGCGACTCGACCCTGATCATGATCGACTACCAGAACACCTACGTGCGCGGCGTGATGGAGCTGGAGGGCTGGCAGGAGGCGCTCGACGCCGGGGCCGACCTGCTCGCCCGGGCCCGGGAAGCCGGCGCCCCCGTGATCCACGTGATCAACGACGGCGGCGAGGGCACCCCGTACGACATCCGGGCCGAGATCGGACGGATCCACCCGAGCGTGGCCCCGGCCGAGGGCGAGCGGGTGGTGGTCAAGCAGGCCCCGGACGCCTTCGTCGGCACCGAGCTGGGCGAACTGCTCGACGCGGCCGGCCGCCAGGACGTCGTCGTCGCCGGGTTCATGACCCACATGTGCGTGGCCTTCACCACGGCCGGCGCCTTCCTGCGCGGCAACCGCCCGACCGTCGTGGCCGCCGCCTGCGCCACCCGCCCGCTGGAGTCGGCGGGCACCGGACTGACGGCCGCCCAGGTCCACCGCGCGGCGCTGGCGATGATCGGCGACCTGTACGGCGTGGTGGTGGAGTCCCCGGCCGACCTCGGCTGAGGCCGGACCGGACCGGACCGGACTGGACCGGCCTGGACTGGACCGGACCGGACGACGCGCGGAGCCGGGGGCGAAGGCCGGGGTCCGCCCGGATCGCCACCGATCCGCCGCCGCCTCGTTGACCAGACGGTGCACAGTGCACGGCGCACGGTGCGTGGGAGCGGAGAGGGCCGGGGAACGGGCATGGCGGGGAACGGGGCGGCGGCGGTGGGCGGTCCGCCGGAGCTGGCGGAGTCGTACCGGCTCTGCGAGCAGGAGCTGGCCGCCCACCAGGCCTCGCTGCGGGCGATCAGCGACACGCTGCCGCCCGAGGTGCGGCCGTACTTCCACGCCGTCAACGGCTTCGCCTCCCGGTCCGACCGGATCGCCGACGACGCCGCTGCCGACCCCTGCGGTGACGAGGACGCCCACGACGCCGCTGCCGACTCCCGCGGTGACGAGGGCAGCGCCGACGCCTTCGACGGCCAGGGCGCCGCCGCCCCCGCCGAGCGGGAGCGCCGGTTCGCCCGCTGGCGGGCCGACACCCTGGCCGAGCTCGCGGCCGGCCGCAGCGGCCACCCACTGCGCCGGGCCTTCGTCGACACCGTGCGGCGCTGGGAGCTGGACCGGACGCTGGTCGAGGAGTTCCTGGACGCCACCCGGGCCGACGGCGCCCGCCCGCCCGCCTTCGAGACCCACGCGGACCAGCGCCGCCACCTGCGGGGCGTCGCGGGGACGGTCACCGAGCTGTGGGCCCCGCTGCTGGGTGCGCGAGGCCCGCGGGCGGCGGGCGCGCTGTCCGCGCTGGGGGAGGCCTGCCAGCTGGCGGACATCCTGGAGGACCTCCCGCTCGACCTCGCGGCCGGCCGCTGCTACCTGCCGCGGGAGGACCTGCGCCGACTCGGCCTGACCGTCGCCGACTTCGGCCGAGGCGATGGTCAGGACGACGTCCGACACGACCGCCGGGCCGCCCTGGACGAACTGGTGGAGAGCCAGCAGGCGCACCTGCACCGCCTGCTGGAGCAGGCCCTGCCCGCCACCTGGCTCGCCGCCCCCGGCTGCCGCCCGTTCCTGCACACCCTGCTGCTCGGCGCCCAGCTCCAGTACGACGAAGTGACCCTGCTGCGCTCGCGCGTCCTGACCGAGGGCCTCACCCCGCTGAGCTCCGACGGCACCACGCCCCACCGTCGCGTCCGGCCCGCGCCTCCCGAGGGCGCGCCCGCCCACGTCGCCGTGATCATGGACGGCAACCGCCGCTGGGCCGAGGCCCGCCGGCTGCCCGCCCAGCACGGCCACCGGGCCGGGCAGCGGGCCGCGCTGCGCCTGGTCAACGCGGCGCTGCGGCTGGGCATCCGCCACCTGAGCCTGTACGCGTTCTCCACCGAGAACTGGGACCGCCCGCCCGAGGAACTGACCGCGCTGTTCGACTCGCTGGCCGACGGCCTCACCCGCAGCGCGGAGGGCCTGCACGCGCTCGGCGTGCGGATCCGCTGGTGCGGTCGGCGGGACCGGGTGGACGAGTCGCTCGCCTCCTCGATCGCGCTGGTGGAGAGCCTGACGTCGAACAACGGCACGCTGACGCTGACGGTCTGCGTGGACTACGGCGGACGGGAGGAACTGGCGGCCGCGGCACGGAGCCTGGCCGCCGAGGCGGTGGCGGGCCGGATCCGCCCGGAGGCGATCGGCCCGGCCGACCTCGCCCGGCACCTGTACGTTCCGGACCTCCCGGACGTGGACCTGCTGATCCGCACCTCCGGGGAACAGCGGACCAGCAACTTCCTGCCCTGGCACCTCGCCTACGCCGAGCTGCTGTTCGACCCCACGCCGTGGCCGGACTACGACCTGGCCCGGCTGCGCGGGGCGGTCCGGGCGTACGCGGCGCGCGAGCGGCGCTTCGGCGGCGGCGTGCCCGCCCAGTCCCGGACGCCCCGCCGCGACCGGCCCGCTACGGCTTCTGCTCCTGGGCGGCCGGAGGAGGGGTGTACGTCCCCTGGGCCGTGACATAGGCCAGCACCGTGTCCACGGTGACCGGGTGCGCGCCGAAGTTGGCGGTGTACGCGTCCACCGCCTCCTGGGTGGGCCGCAGCGGCACCCCGCTGAGCCGGACCTTCATCGGCTTCCCGGCCGGCACCGGATCGGCCGTCAGCTTGCCCTCGGTGAGGCCGCAGCGGAAGGCCGAGCGGTGCCCCATCTCCGCCCCGCTGACCTCGCACCGGCCCGAGCCCAGGCCGTCCTTGATCGCGCCGGACAGGTTGACCACCCGGTAGTCGCCCTTGGAGGTGCGGACGGAGACCCCGCCGTCCAGCGCCCCGTCGCCGTGCGCCTTCGGCGGGTTGGCGAGGGACGGGTCGCCCACGGCGGAGCGGATCGGCAGGTGGACTGCCGGGCCCCGTTGGTCCATCACCATGCGCGCCGGGGCGACGACGTCCACCATCGCGTGGAAGCGGTTCAGCTGGGCCTGTGCCTCCGGGGTCCAGCGCACCTCCACCCAGCCGTCGGAGAGCGTGCCCAGACTCCCGGTG
>NZ_JBHVET010000303.1:0-9317 GCF_042802135.1 Kitasatospora sp. NPDC057512 | reverse complement strand
CTTCGGCGGGTCGGGGTCCGCTGTCCGTCCGCCCGGCACCACGGATCGTCCACCCTGGCACCGGTGTTCGGGCGCCGCCGCGTGCTCCCGTGCGCGCCGCGTGAGCCCCTCCCCGCGCGCCGCCGCCAACCGGGTCGATCCGTAGGAATCAGGGGCATTTCCCCACCCTTTCGCCATTACTCTAAGTTGAGTGTGCGTGTCATTGAGTGACGGGGTTGGTGTAGGGTCCATTTTGGGAGCATCGGTACGGTGCGGCGGCCGGCAGGCCGCCCACCCCCTGGGCCACCGTCCTGACGGGGCGCCAGGCCACCGCGTACGTCCGACAGGTGCGCGGCCGGTGGCCCGTGGCCGGGGCGCGAGGCCCCGGGCCGGAGGGGGAGAGGCCGAGTGAGCTCCACCGAAACGGTGCTGCCCGGAACCGGACGGCCGGACGCACCGCACACCGACACGTCCGCCGCCGACGTGCCCGCACCCGCCCGCCGCGGCCCGCTGTGCCGGCCCGGGGTGAGCCGCGCGCTGCCCGGGTTCGCCCTGGGCGCGCTCTGCGTGGCCTACGCCGCCGGCGCCGCCGCCGGCTGGGGATCGCACCAACTGTCCGTCTTCATGGGCGACTTCGGGTTGGCCGCGGCGGCCCTGGCGGCCGCGCTGTCCTGCCTGGTGTACGGCTGCACGGTCGGCGGCCACGCCCGCCCGGCCTGGCTGCTGTTCGGCCTCTCCTCGCTCATGGTCGCCTTCGGCAACGGCACCTGGGGCTGGTACGAGCTGGTCGTGCGCACCCCGCTGCCCCGGGACTCGCTCGCCGAGTACGCCTTCCTGCTGTTCGCCCCGCTCGCCATCACCGGCGTCCTGGTACTCGCCCAGCACCCGCGCACGGCGGCCGGCTGGCTCTGCCTGCTGCTCGACGGCTGGCTGATCGCGGGCTCGCTGTTCACCCTCAGCTGGAGCCTGGCGCTCGGCCGGATCGCGGCCGGCGAGGACGGCTCACCGCTGCGCCTGGCCCTCAACCTGGCCTACCCGGTGCTGGACATCCTGCTGGTCAGCCTGGTGGTCGGGCTGCGCTTCGGCGGCCGGGACGGCAACCGGGCGGCGGTGCACACCGCGATGCTGGCGCTCGCCGTCACCGTCACCTGCGACGCCCTGTTCACCTCCCCGGAGCTGCGCAGCAGCTACCACTCGGGCGAACTGCTGGACGCCGGCTGGTTCTCCGGCAGCCTGCTGCTGGGCTGGGCGCCGTGGTCGCCGCGCTGGCGCCGTCCGCTGCGCGACCACCCCTCGGCCGGCGGCCTGCCGCACCGTCGGGTGGCCACCACCTTCAGCGCGCTGACCCCGTACGCGGCCGCCGCGGTCTGCACCGCCGGGATCCTCTACAACGCCCTCGGCGGACGGGAGTTGGACCGCGTGGTGGCCGCGGCGGCCTGCACCGTCGGGCTGGCGCTGATCCTCCGGCAGGGCGTCATGCTGCTCGACAACCTGTCGCTGGCCCAGGAACTCGCCCACAAGGAGGCGCACTTCCGCTCCCTGGTGCAGGGCTCCAGCGACGTCATCATGATCGCCGGTGCCAACGGCGTGCTCTCCTACGTCTCCCCGGCCGCGCTCGGCGTCTACGGGCGGGACCCGGAGGAGCTGGTCGGCGGCAACCTGCTGGACCTGGTCCACCCCGAGGACGTCGGCCGGGTGCTCTCCGAGGTCCGCCGCTACCTCGCCAGGGTCCGGCTCACCACCCACCGCAGCCCCGGCACCGCCGAGCTCTCCACCCGGGTCGAGTGCCGGATCAGCTCCGGCGCCGGCGAGTGGCTGTACGTCGAGTCGACCGTCAGCAGGCACCGCGACGGCCTGCTGCTCAACAGCCGGGACGTCACCGAACGCGTCATGCTCCAGGCCCAGTTGCAGCACAACGCCTTCCACGACCCGCTCACCGACCTGCCCAACCGGGCGCTGTTCACCCAGCGGCTGCGGTCCGCCCTCGGCGCCCGTGGCCAGCAGGGCGGGACGGGCGCCGGGATCGCGGTGCTCTTCATCGACCTGGACGGCTTCAAGGCGGTCAACGACACCGCGGGGCACCAGGTCGGCGACGAACTGCTGGTGCAGGCCGCCCGCCGACTGCAGAGCGCCGTCCGCTGCGGGGACACCGTCGCCCGGTTCGGCGGCGACGAGTTCGCCGCGCTGGTCTGCGGCCCGCTCGGCCGCCTCCAGGTCCAGGAGCTGGCCGAGCGGCTGCGCCTCGCGCTCTCCGAGCCGTACTGGATCGGCGGCGCCGAACTCGGCGTCGCCGCCAGCATCGGCATCGCCTTCGGCACCCCCGAACGCGGCCCGGCGGCCGACCCCAGAACCGCGGCCGACGAGCTGATGCGCAACGCCGACCTGGCGATGTACCGGGCCAAGTCCGAGGGCAAGGGCCGGGTGGTGCTCTACACCCCCGCGATGCGGGCCGACCTGGAGCGCCGCACCGAGTTGGAGGAGCGGCTGCGGCTGGCCGTCCGGGAGGGCGGCTTCACCCTGCTCCACCAGCCCGTGGTGGACCTCGGCAGCGGCGCGGTGACCGGCGTCGAGGCGCAGGCCCGCTGGCGCTCGGTGGGCGGCCTGCTGCTCACCCCGGCCGAGTTCCTGCGCTCGGCCGAGCACGGCGACGCGGCCACCCGGTTCTCCCGCTGGCTGGTCCTGGAGGCGGTCAGCGCGGCCGTCGAACGGCGCGGCCTGCCGGGCGGCAGGGGCCGCGGCACGCCGGAGCCCGTCCCGGTGGCCGTCCGGCTCTCGGTGGAGCGGCTCTGCTCGCCCGGCCTGTACGAGACGGTGGCCTCGGCCCTGCGCGACAGCGGGCTGCCCGCCGACGAACTGGTCATCGAGGTGGCCCGGATGGGCCCGGACTCGCTCGCCGACGAGCTCGGCCGCCGGCTCTCCGCCCTGCGCGGGCTCGGCGTCTCCACCTGGCTGGCCGGGTACGGCGCGGGCGGCGGCTCGCTCGGCGCGCTCGCCCGGCTGCCGCTGGACGGGCTCAAGCTGGACCGCACGCTCGTCCAGGACCTCGGCGAGTCCCCGCTCAGCCGCACCCTCGCCGGGCACGCGCTGCGGCTCGGCCGCGACCTCGGGATGACCACCGCCGCCGAGGGGGTGGACCTGCCCCGCCAGGTCGCCGCGCTGCGGGAGCTGGGCTGCGGGCAGGCCCAGGGCTCGGCCTTCGCCCCGCCGCTGGACGAGCCCCGGCTGCGCCGGGCGCTGGCCCGCCGCGGCTACCCGCTGCCCACCCCGACCGGCCCGCTGCCCACGCCGACGGGTCCGCTGCCCACGCCGACAGGTCCGGCAGGTCCGGCGGGCCCGGCCGGTCCGCCGCCGGTCCGCCGTCCGTACCCGCCCGCCGACACCCGTCCCCCCGCCCCCGAGGACACCCGGACGAGTGGCCGCGCCGGCGGCCGGACGGACGCCGCGCCGGGGCGTGGCGCACATCACCATGGCGGCGCTGACCTGCCCGAACACCGTGCCGTTACCGGCCCGTCGAGCGGTCCGCATGGCGAGACGGTCATCCCACCTGCTTGACACGCCGCCCCGCACGGGAGGAAGGTCGTTGCCATGCGCACCCGAATTCTCGTACTTGGCGGGCGCGTCGGCTGAGTGGGCTCGTACGCCCTGCTCGTGACAGACCGACGCGCCACCCCTCGCATGCCCTTGGGCACGAGGGGTTTTTTGTTGCACTGACGCTGTTCCACCTCCGCAAGACCCCTGGCCTCGACCGCCCGAGACCGTCCGATCCGTCGGACCGAGCGGGACGATTGAGGCAGAGCCGGCGCTCGACCCGGACCGGGACCCCACCCTCGCAGCACGGGGCCCGCAGCACCGGGTCGGCAAAACCCGAGAAGAGACAGGCAGATGACCGAGCACGCCGCATCCCCCCGCCGCGGGGACAACCCGGCCGCCAACGCTCCCGCTCCCCAGCACGTCGTCGAGACCATGACCGGCGCCCAGTCGCTCATCCGCTCCCTCGAGGCCGTGGGCGCGGACACCGTCTTCGGCATCCCGGGCGGCGCCATCCTTCCCGCGTACGACCCCCTGATGGACTCCGTCAAGGTGCGCCACATCCTGGTCCGGCACGAGCAGGGCGCCGGTCACGCCGCCACCGGCTACGCCCAGGCCACCGGCCGGGTCGGGGTCTGCATGGCGACCTCGGGCCCGGGTGCGACCAACCTGGTCACCCCGATCGCCGACGCCTACATGGACTCGGTGCCCGTCGTCGCGATCACCGGCCAGGTCTCCTCCAAGGCGATCGGCACCGACGCCTTCCAGGAGGCGGACATCTGCGGCATCACGATGCCGATCACCAAGCACAACTACCTGGTCACCGACCCGGCCGAGATCCCCCGGGTGATCGCCGAGGCCTTCCACATCGCCGCCACCGGCCGCCCCGGCCCGGTCCTGGTCGACATCGCCAAGGACGCGCTCCAGGCGACCACCACCTTCCGCTGGCCGGTCGAGACCGCGCTGCCCGGCTACCGCCCGGTGACCAAGCCGCACGCCAAGCAGATCCGCGAGGCCGCGAAGATGCTGGTCGGCGCCAAGCGGCCGGTGCTGTACGTCGGCGGCGGCGTGCTCAAGGCGCGGGCCACCGCCGAGCTGCGGATCCTCGCCGAGCTGACCGGCGCCCCGGTGGTCACCACCCTGATGGCGCTCGGCGCCTTCCCGGACAGCCACCCGCAGCACCTGGGCATGCCCGGCATGCACGGCTCCGTCCCCGCCGTCACCGCGCTCCAGAAGTCCGACCTGCTGTTCACCCTCGGCGCCCGCTTCGACGACCGCGTCACCGGCAAGCTGGACGGCTTCGCCCCCAACGCCAAGGTCGTCCACGCCGACATCGACCCGGCCGAGATCGGCAAGAACCGCCCGGCGGACGTGCCGATCGTCGGCGACGCCCGCGAGGTGCTCGCCGACCTGATCGTCGCCGTCCAGGCCGAGTTCGACGCCGGCCACAAGGGCGACTACACCGAGTGGTGGGAGCGGCTCGACGAGTGGAAGAAGACCTACCCGCTCGGCTACGAGCCGGCCCCGGACGGGCAGCTCTCGCCGCAGCAGGTCATCGAGCGGATCGGGACGCTGGTCGGCCCCGAGGCGATCTACGCCGCGGGCGTGGGCCAGCACCAGATGTGGAGCTCGCAGTTCATCCGGTTCGAGAAGCCGGCCACCTGGCTCAACTCGGGCGGCGCCGGGACGATGGGCTACGCCGTCCCCGCGGCGATGGGCGCCAAGGCCGGCCGCCCGGAGAGCGCGGTCTGGGCGATCGACGGCGACGGCTGCTTCCAGATGACCAACCAGGAGCTGGTCACCTGCGCCCTGAACGACATCCCGATCAAGGTCGCGGTCATCAACAACGGCTCGCTGGGCATGGTCCGGCAGTGGCAGACGCTGTTCTACAACCAGCGCTACTCCAACACCGTGCTGCACTCCGGCCCCGGCCACGACGGCATCGAGCCGCCGGCCCAGGGCACCCGGATCCCCGACTTCGTCAAGCTGTCCGAGGCGATGGGCTGCGTGGGCCTGCGCTGCGAGCGCCCCGAGGACCTCGACGCGGTCATCCGGCAGGCGATGGAGATCAACGACCGCCCGGTCGTCATCGACTTCATCGTCCACCAGGACGCCATGGTCTGGCCGATGGTCGCGGCCGGCACCAGCAACGATGAGATCCAGTTCGCCAAGGGCGTGCGCCCCGACTTCGGCGACGACCTCGACTGACCAGCCCTGCCCGCCCGTCGCCCACCGCCACCCTTCTTGGGACCGGCTGCGCCGGACCCCTCCTGTGCGACTGAGGAACCCCATGTCCAAGCACACCCTCTCCGTCCTGGTCGAGAACAAGCCCGGCGTGCTCGCCCGCATCGCCGCCCTGTTCTCCCGTCGGGGCTTCAACATCGACTCCCTCGCCGTCGGCTCGACCGAGCATCCGGACGTGTCCCGGATGACGATCGTGGTCAACGTCGAGGACCTCCCGCTGGAACAGGTCACCAAGCAGCTCAACAAGCTCGTGAACGTGATAAAGATCGTCGAACTCGACCAGTCCGCTGCGATCCAGCGGGAACTGGTCCTGGTGAAGGTCCGCGCCGACAACGAGACCCGGTCGCAGATCGTCGAGATCGTCCAGCTGTTCCGTGCCAAGACCGTCGACGTGTCGCCGGAAGCGGTGACCATCGAGGCCACCGGCAGCTCGGACAAGCTGGAGGCCATGCTCCGGATGCTGGAGCCTTACGGCATCAAGGAGTTGGTCCAGTCCGGCCTGGTCGCCATCGGCCGCGGCGCGCGCTCCATCACGGACCGCTCGCTGCGCGCCCTGGACCGCAGCGCGTAAACAGCGCGCCTCCGCGTCTCAATCCCCGAAGCAAAGACCCACACCACACCGCGTGCGCATACGGTGAACACCGCGTACCCGGACCCCATCACGCAAGGAGATGTGCCCCCGTGGCCGAGCTGTTCTACGAAGACGACGCCGACCTGTCCATCATCCAGGGCCGCAAGGTCGCGGTCATCGGCTACGGCAGCCAGGGCCACGCCCACGCGCTGTCGCTGCGCGACTCCGGCGCCGACGTCCGGGTCGGCCTGAAGCCGGAGTCCACGTCCCGCGCCAAGGCGGAGGAGGCCGGCCTGCGCGTCGTCACCCCGGCCGAGGCGGCGGCGGAGGCCGACGTCATCATGATCCTCGTCCCGGACCCGATCCAGGCCGACGTCTACGAGGCCGACATCGCCCCGCACCTGAAGGCCGGCGACGCCCTGTTCTTCGGCCACGGCCTGAACATCCGCTTCGGCTTCATCAAGCCCCCGGCGGACGTCGACGTCTGCATGGTCGCCCCGAAGGGCCCGGGCCACCTGGTCCGCCGCCAGTACGAGGAGGGCCGCGGCGTCCCCGCGATCGTCGCGGTCGAGCAGGACGCCTCGGGCAAGGCCTTCGACCTGGCGCTGTCCTACGCCAAGGGCCTGGGCGCCACCAAGGCCGGCGTCATCAAGACCACCTTCACCGAGGAGACCGAGACCGACCTGTTCGGCGAGCAGGCCGTCCTCTGCGGTGGCACCGCCGCCCTGGTGAAGGCCGGCTTCGAGACCCTGGTCGAGGCCGGCTACCAGCCGGAGATCGCCTACTTCGAGTGCCTGCACGAGCTGAAGCTCATCGTCGACCTGATGTACGAGGGCGGCCTGGAGAAGATGCGCTGGTCGGTCTCCGAGACCGCCGAGTGGGGCGACTACGTCACCGGCCCGCGGATCATCACCGCGGACACCAAGGCCGCGATGAAGCAGGTCCTCGCCGAGATCCAGGACGGCACCTTCGCCAACACCTGGATCGCCGAGTACAAGGCGGGCCTGCCCAAGTACAACGAGTACAAGAAGGCCGACGAGGACCACCTGCTGGAGACCACCGGCAAGAAGCTGCGCTCGCTGATGAGCTGGGTCAACGAGAACGCCTGACCCCTTCGGGGTCGTCTTCCCGGCCCCGAATTTGTAACGTCCTTGTACAAGTAGGCTGCTCTCGTCCGGGTGATTTCGCCGGACGGGAGCAGCCCGCTACCCAGCCCGTCGATACACTCCGAGTGCGCGTCAGGCCCACAGCGTCGTGCGTCTACCTACGCGGCATGCCACCTTCCCCCGCCCTCCACGCCACCTACGTGCCCGGGGGAACCGGACAGTTAAGGACCCACTGTCGTGAGCACTGTGACCTCCAAAAGCGCCGTCGTACTGATCGCCGAAGAGCTCTCGCCCGCCACCGTCGACGCCCTCGGCCCCGACTTCGAGATCCGCCACTGCAACGGTGCCGACCGCACCGAGCTGCTCACCGCGATCGCCGACGTCGACGCGATCCTGATCCGTTCCGCCACCAAGGTCGACGCCGAGGCGCTGGCCGCCGCCCGCAAGCTCAAGGTGGTCGCCCGGGCCGGCGTCGGCCTGGACAACGTGGACGTCGCCGCCGCCACCAAGGCCGGCGTGATGGTCGTCAACGCGCCGACCTCCAACATCGTCACCGCCGCCGAGCTCGCCTGCGGCCTGCTGATCTCCGTCGCCCGCAACATCGCGCCGGCCAACGCCGCGCTCAAGCAGGGCGAGTGGAAGCGCAACAAGTACACCGGCGTCGAGCTGAGCGAGAAGACCCTCGGTGTCGTCGGCCTCGGCCGGATCGGCGTCCTGGTCGCCCAGCGGATGTCCGCGTTCGGCATGAAGATCGTCGCGTACGACCCCTACATCCAGGCCGCCCGCGCCGCGCAGATGGGCGTCAAGCTGGTCACGCTGGAGGAGCTGCTGGAGGTCTCGGACTTCATCACCGTCCACCTCCCCAAGACCCCGGAGACCATCGGCCTGATCGGCGACGAGGCGCTGCACAAGGTCAAGCCGACCGTCCGCATCGTGAACGCCGCCCGCGGCGGCATCGTGGACGAGGAGGCGCTGGCGAGCGCGCTGCGCGAGGGCCGGGTGGCCGGCGCCGGTCTGGACGTGTACGCCAAGGAGCCGTGCACCGACTCCCCGCTGTTCGCCTTCGACAACGTGGTCGCCACCCCGCACCTGGGCGCCTCCACCGACGAGGCGCAGGAGAAGGCCGGCATCGCGGTGGCCCGGTCGGTGCGCCTCGCGCTGGCCGGCGAGCTGGTGCCGGACGCGGTGAACGTCCAGGGCGGCGTGATCGCCGAGGACGTCCGCCCGGGCCTGCCGCTCGCCGAGAAGCTCGGCCGGATCTTCACCGCGCTGGCCGGCGAGGTGGCCGTCCGGCTCGACGTCGAGGTCCGCGGCGAGATCACCCAGCACGACGTGAAGGTGCTCGAACTGTCCGCGCTGAAGGGCGTGTTCGAGGACGTGGTGGCGGAGACGGTGTCCTACGTCAACGCCCCGCTGTTCGCCCAGGAGCGCGGCGTCGAGGTCCGCCTGACCACCTCCAGCGAGAGCCCCGAGCACCGCAACGTGATCACCGTGCGCGGCACGCTCGGGAACGGCGAGGAGATCGCCATCTCCGGCACGCTGGCCGGCCCCAAGCAGACCCAGAAGATCGTCGGCGTGGACGCCTTCGACGTGGACGTGGCGCTCACCGACCACATGGCCTTCTTCAAGTACGAGGACCGCCCCGGCGTGGTCGGCGTGCTCGGCCGCCACCTCGGCGACGCGGGCATCAACATCGCCGGCATGCAGGTCGCCCGCGACGGCGGCAGCGCGCTGGCCTCCATCACCGTGGACACCGAGATCCCGCAGGAGGTGCTCTCGGCCATCGCCGCCGAGATCGGCGCCCGCTTCGCGCGCTCGGTCGACCTGGGCTGATCCTCCGGCCCCCAGGGCGTGACCAGCGGGGCCCGGACCACCGTTCGACGGTGGTC
>NZ_JBHVET010000302.1:0-9328 GCF_042802135.1 Kitasatospora sp. NPDC057512 | reverse complement strand
GGTTCCAAGGGCCCGTCCCGGGGGCCCGGGCCCCCGGGGGTGCGGGGGCGGCGGGCCCCGGTGGGGGCGCGGGGTGCCTCTGGTGCCTCTAGTAGGCGGAGGAGGAGTGGGCGTCGAGCTGGTGGACCTCGTCGCCGCGCAGGGCCGGGGAGAAGACGCAGACCAGGCGCAGGTCCTCCTCGGGGCCGGCGACGAGGTAGTGGGCGTCGTGCTCGTCGAGGGCGTAGAGGCGGCCGGGGGTGATGGGGTGGGAGGTGCCGTCCATGTCGATGACCTCGCCGGAGCCGGCGATGCAGTAGCAGGCCTCGAGGTGGTTGCGGTACTCCAGGCGGGACTTGGTGCCGGCGTTGACGACGGTGTCGGTGAGGCTGTAGCCGAGGCCGTCGCTCTCCACCAGGAAGCGGCGGGACAGGCCGTTGCCCCACTCGACGGTCTTCACGTCGGCCAGGTCGCGGATCAGCATGCGGGTTGTTCCTCTCGGGTCGTGGTGCCGGGGGTGGTGGTGCCGGGGGTGGTGCGCGTGGTGGTGCGTGTGGTGGTGGTGCCGGGGGTGGTGCGGGGTCCGCCGGGGCGCTCCGGGCGGGCGGGGCGGGGGCGGAGGTCGGTGAGGTAGGCGCGCAACTCGTCGACGGGGTCGAGGTGTTCGCTCAGCGCGTGTTCGACGCGGGCGACGGCGGCGGAGCCGATGATCGCGGCGTCGGCGCCGGCGGCGGCGACGGCGGCCAGGTCGGCGGCGGTCTTGACGCCGAAGCCGACGGCGACGGGGGTCGCGGGGGCGGCGGTGCGCAGCGCGGTGACGGTGTCGGCGAGGGCGCGGTGGCCGCCTTCGGGGGTGGTGCCGGAGCGGCCGTAGTGGGCGACGAGGTAGACGTAGGCGTCGGTGGCGCCGTGGGCGGCGGCGGTGAGGACCTCGGGGGTGGAGGCGGGGTAGCAGGTGGTGACCTGGGGCAGGCCGGTGTGGTGCAGGGCGTGTTGCCAGGCGGGGCGCAGGCGCGGGGGCAGGGCGTGGACGAGCAGGGCGCGGGCTCCGGCGTCGCGGATGGCGGTGGCGGTGGCGGTGGGGTCGCGGTGGCGCAGGCTGTGGCTCCAGTCGGCGAGCAGGGCGACCTTGAGGTGGGTCAGGCGGGGGGTGAGGTCGGCGAGTTCGGCGAGGACGGTGTCCAGGGTGGTGCCGGCCTGTAGGGCGCGGGTGGCGGAGCGGCGGATGACGGGGCCGTCGGTGGGTGAGTTGGGGAAGGGGACGGCGAGTTCGAGGACGTCGACGCGCTGGTCGTCGAGCATGAGGGCGAGGTCGGTGAGGCGGCCGGCGGGGTCGCCGGCGTTGAGGAAGAGTGCCAGGCCCAGGTCGTCGTGGGGGAAGAGGGGTTCAGGCACCGGCGGTCTCCCTGGGGCGGGTGGCCAGGCGGGTGGCCAGGGCGTGGGGGGCGCCGTCGGCGAGGGCGTCCAGGGCGGTGGTGTAGGCGGTGTGCCAGCGGGTGTGGCGGCCGGAGGCGAGGGCGAGGGCGGCGGCGTTGAGGGCGATGGTGTGGGTGGCGGTGGTTCCGGCGCGGCCGGCGAGGGCGCGTAGGAAGTGGCCGGTGAGGTCGTGGGGGTGGGGGGCGAGGTCGGCGCGGGTGCCGTCGGCGGGGGCGACGGCGCCGGCGGGCAGGTGGATGTCGCCGTCGGGGGTGTGGAGGGTGTTGTCGGCGAAGGGCAGGAGTTCGTCGGCGCCGGCGGTGTTGTGGGCGAGCCACACGGTGCGGGTGGTGGTGTGCGCGGCCAGGGGGCGCAGGGCGGCGAGGGCGGTGGGGGTGGCGGTGCCGGTGAGCTGGGCGGTGACGGGGACGGTGGCGAGCAGGGGGCCGAGGGTGTTGAGGAACGCGCCGAAGGGTTTGAGGGTGAGGGGGTAGAGGGTGCGGGCGAGGCGGGTGAGGGCGGGCGGGTAGACGTGGGGGCCGGCGAAGGCGATGTTGTGGCGGGCGAGGTGGTCGGCGGTGGCGGTGTGGCTGGAGGTGAGGGGGATGCCGAGGCGTTCGAGGAGGTCGACGGAGCCGGCGGAGCTGGTGTAGGCGCGGGAGCCGGTCTTGACGACGGGGATGCCGATGGCGGCGGCGGTGAGGGCGGCGGCGGTGGAGAGGTTGAAGGTGGCGGGTCCGCCGCCGGTGCCGACGATGTTGACGCTGCCGGGGTGGGCGGGGCCGGGGTCGGGGGTGCGTTCGGTGAGCGAGGTGTGCAGGGCGGTGAGGGTGTCGGGGTCGGGCAGGCGGGTGGTGAGGGCGGCCAGCAGGGCCGCTGCCTGGGCCCGGTCGCTGTCGGCCGGGCCCAGGGTGCGGTGTTCGAGCTGGTCCCACCACGAGCGCCAGGCCGCCAGGTCGACGGGGCGGGCGGCGAGGAGCGCGGTGAGGGCCTGGTGCATGGCTGTCAGCCGCCCACGGCGGCGCCGGCCGCGGTGGCGGCGGTGGTGCGGCGTTCGGTGATGAAGGCGTCGATGGCGGCGACGGAGCGGAAGTTGTTGGGGTCGAGGTCGGTGTCGTCGACGGGCAGGGTGAAGTGGTCCTCGACCCAGGCGATGAGTTTGAGGACGCCGAGGCTGTCGATGACGCCGTCGGAGAGCAGGTCGTGGTCGTCGGCGAGCTGGTCGGGGGTGATGTCGGGCAGGAACTCCTCGATGAGGAACCGCTTGATCTGGGCGATGTTGCTCATGTCGGCAACTCCCTTGCGTCGGCGGCCGGTCGGCCGTTGGGTCGGGTCGGGTTGGGTCGGGTGGTGGTGCGGGTGGTGGTGCGGGTGGTGCGGGTTCTACGGGAGGTGTCACGGGGCGGGCAGGACGGCCTTGCGGTCGACCTTGCCGGTGGCGGTCTTGGGCAGCGGGGCGTCGTGGATGGCGAGTTTCTCGGGGACGGCGGCGCGCGGCAGGTTGCGGGCCAGGTGCTCGCGCAGGACGAGGCTGTTGAGGGTGGAGCCGGGGGTGCGCTGGACGGCGGCGTGCAGGCGTTTGCCGGTGAGCGGGTCGCTGGCGGCGGCGACGGCGGCTTCGCGCACGTCGGGGTGGGCGAGCAGGACGCGTTCGATCTCGGCGGTGTTGACGGCGACGCCGCGGACCTTGACCTGGAAGTCGGCGCGGCCGGTGAGGTGGACGCGTCCGGCGTCGTCGCGGGTGACGAGGTCGCCGGTGCGGAACCAGCGGCGGCCTTCTCCGGCGCCTTCGGGCTGGGTGGTGAAGCGTCCGGTGTCGCGGGAGCGGTCGAGGTAGCCGGCGGCCTGGAAGGGGGTGGAGACGTAGAGTTCGCCGCTGCCGGGGCCGTCCAGGGGGGTGCCGTCGGCGGTGGCGACCAGGGTGCGCACGCCGGGCAGCGGGGTGCCGATGGGCACGGGCAGCGCGGCGGCGGCGTCCAGGCGGTCCAGGCGGTGCAGGAAGCTGTCGTTGGTCTCGGTGCAGCCGTAGATGTTGTACAGCTCGGCGGCGGGCAGCAGGGCGGGCAGGGCGGCCAGGGTGCGGGCGTCGATGGCGTCGCCGGTGAACGCGGCGTGCTCGACGCTGTCCAGGGTGTGGGCGCCGGCGGCGGCCTGGACGAGCAGGGCGTAGGCGAGGGGGACGGCCTGCAGGACGTGGGGGCGGTGGCGCTTCAGCTGGGTGAGCAGGTGGCGGGCGTTGAGGGCGTGGGCGGGGTCGATGAGCAGGCAGGTGCCGCCGGCGGCGAGGGTGGCCCACACGTCGAGCAGGGCGAGGTCGAAGTTGAGGGGCGCGTAGTTGGCGACGGTGCGGCCGGGGCCGAGGTCGAAGGTGTCGTGGGCCCAGGCGGTGAAGCGGTCCACGGCGCCCTGCGCGAGGGGGACGATCTTGGGCAGGTCGGTGGAGCCGGAGGTGGTGAGCATGAAGGAGGTGCCGGCCGCGAGGGTGGGCACCGGCGCGGGGTGGGGCAGGGCGGGCAGCTGGGGGGCGTCCTGCCCCAGGGGGGCGAGCAGGCGCCGCGCGCCGGCCTGGGCGAACAGGGCGGCCAGCAGGGCGGGGGCCAGCTGCGGGGAGGGCAGCAGGAAGGGGCGGCGCTCCATCAGGCAGGCCAGCACCAGGGCGATCGCGGCGGGTGACTTGACGGCGTACAGGCCCACCGGTTCGCCCGGCGCCAGGTCGAGGGCGTTCAGGCGGGCGCGTTCGGCGTCGGCGGCCTCGGCGAGCTCCCGGTAGCTGACGCTCCGGTCGTGCCAGAGCAGGGCGGGGGCGTCGGGGCGGGTGCGGGCGTGGGCGGTGAACGCGTCGGGCAGCGCGAGCGGCGGCGGCGCGGTGTCCTGGACGGGACGGCCGAACGGGACGGCGGCGGCGGGGGTGGTGGGGGTGGTGGTCATGGTGCTCACTCCCCCGCCGGTGCGATGCGCGCCCAGCCGGCCTTGACGGCGGTGCCGGCCTCGGTGGCGACGGTGAAGCGCACCACGGTGCCCTGGTCGTGGGGCTGGAGGGTCAGGCGCAGTGCGGTGCCGGGGCGGGTGGGGGCGGCGAAGCGGGCGCCGAGCGCGGTGACGCGGGCACTGTCGCCGCCGGCGTGGCGGTCGGTGATCTCCTCGGCGGCCAGGGCGACGAGGTGCATGCCGTGGGCGATGGTTCCGGGGAAGCCGGCCGCGCGGGCGGCGTCGTCGTCCAGGTGGATGGGGTTGAGGTCGCCGGAGGCGTGGGCGTAGGCGCGGGTGTCCTCGGCGTCCAGCACGTGGGTGAGGACCAGGGGCGGTCCGTCGGGGACGGAGCCGGGGTGCGCGGCGGGCGGCAGGGCGCCGTACGGCTGGGCGGCGGTGGCGCCGAGCAGGAGCGCGGCGGTGGCGAGGTCGGCGATCGGGGCGCCGGTGGCCGCGTCGGTGAGGCGGGTGGTCAGGGCCAGGCGGGTGCCGCGGGCCTCGCGGCGCACGGCGGCGACCTCGACGGCGACGTCCACGTCCCCCGCCGTGAGGGGGGTGTGGGTGCGGATCTCCTGGGCGAGGTGGACCACGCCGGTGAACCCGTGGT
Organism: Kitasatospora sp. NPDC057512; assembly: GCF_042802135.1. Lineage (NCBI taxonomy): Bacteria > Bacillati > Actinomycetota > Actinomycetes > Kitasatosporales > Streptomycetaceae > Kitasatospora > Kitasatospora sp. NPDC057512. The sequence continues at coordinate 4,356 of NZ_JBHVET010000302.1, read as the reverse complement.
CGCCGGCGGTCAGCGCGCTGACGGTGTGCCGGGCGAGGGCGTGGGCGGCGACGAAGGGGTGCGCGGGGCTCGCCCCGGCGCGGGCGGGGGCGCCCGGGCGGGCGCGGGCCGCGGCCCGGTAGGCGGCCAGGTCCCGGTCGGTGACGTGCAGGCGGGTGCGCGACACCGGCCCGGCGGGCGCGGTCACGGGCACGGGCACGGCGGGTACGGCTTGTGCGGCGGGTACGGCGGGGGCGGCGGGTGTGGTCGTGGGTGCGGTCATAGCGGGGTCACCACCAGGGTCGTGTTGTGGCCGCCGAAGCCGAACGAGTTGGACAGGGCCGCGCCGGCGCGCACCGGGCGCGGCGCGCCGTGCACGACGTCGAGGTCCAGGCCCTCTTCGGTCTTCTCGTGGTTGGCGGTGGGAGGGACGGTGCGGGCGTTCATGGCCTCGATGGCGGCGATCAGCTCGACGGCGCCGGCGGCGCCGATCAGGTGGCCGACGGCGCCCTTGGTGGAGGTGACCGGCACGCCGTGGGGGCCGAACACGGCGCGCAGGGCGGCGGCCTCGGCCCGGTCGTTGTGCACGGTGGAGGTGCCGTGGGCGTTGACGTGGGCGATGTCGCCGGGCGCGAGGGCCGCGTCGGCGAGGGCGGCGCGCATCGCGGCCACCGCGCCGGCGCCGTCGGGGCGCGGGTTGGACAGGTGGTAGGCGTCCGCGCTCGCGCCGTACCCGGCGAGCAGCGCGTACGGGGTGCGGCCGCGGGCCCGGGCGTCGTCCAGGCGTTCCAGGACGAGGAAGCCGGCGCCCTCGCCCATCACGAAGCCGTCGCGGTCGGTGTCGAAGGGCCGTGAGGCGCGCTGGGGTTCGTCGTTGCGCAGGGAGTGCGCGCCGAGGTTGCCGAACGCGGCCAGGGTGACGGGGGTGAGGGTGGCCTCGCAGCCGCCGGCGATCACCACGTCGGCGCGTCCGGTCTCCAGCAGCAGGGCGCCGTGGCCGATCGCGTCCGCGCCGGAGGCGCAGGTGGTGGCGATGGTCAGGGCGGGCCCGTTCCAGTGCAGGCGCATCGCGATCTGGGCGGCGGCCGCGTTGGGCATGGTGACCAGCGGCATCAGCGGGGAGACCCGCAGCGGCCCGTGCTCGGTGTACAGCGCGGACTCGCGGTCGCTGGTGGTGCGTCCGCCCACCGCGGTGCCCACCACGATGGCGCTGCGCCCGGGTTCGGGTTCGGGGCGTCCGGCGTCGGCGTGGGCGGCGAGTGCGGCGAGGGTGCCGTAGTGGGCGAACGGGTCGAGGCGGCGGGCGTCCTTGGCGGGGACGAGGTCGTTGTCGGGCAGGCCGGTGACCTGGCAGCCCAGGCGCACCCGGTGGCGGGCCAGGGCGGGGTCGGTGAGGGCGGTGGCGGTGGAGCGCCCGGAGGCGACGGTGCGCCAGAAGTCCTCGACGGTGTGGCCGGCGGGGCTGACCACGCCGAGGCCGGTGACGGCGATCGGCGGCCGGTGGTGGGGGGCCATGGCTTCGTCTCCTTAGCGCGGTCGCGCGGGCGGCCCGGCGGTGACAGCGGGGGCGGGCGGGCGGGCCGGTCCGGGCCGGCCGGGCGGATCAGGCGGGCCGGGCCGTTCGGATCGGGCGGATCAGACGGGCCGGGCGGGTCAGATCAGGCCGGTCTGGGCGGCGGCGGTCAGGAACGCCTCGGCGGCGAAGTCGATGTCGGCGGCGGTGTGGCGGGCGGTGACGGCGATGCGCAGCCGGGCGAGGTCGTTGGGTACGGCGGGGGTGACGACGGGCAGGCCGATGACGCCGGCCTTGCGGCAGGCGGTGGCGTAGTCGTAGGCGGCGTCGTCGCTGCCGGCGATGACGGGCAGGACGGCGGTGGTGGAGTCCATGGTGGAGATGCCGGCGTCGTTGAGGCGCTTGCGCAGGCGCTGGGCCTGGGCCTGGGTGTGGGTGACGCGTTCGGGTTCGCGGCGCAGGATGCGCAGGGACTCCAGGGCGGCGCCGGTCTGGGCGGGGCCGAGGGCGGCGGAGAACAGGAAGGGTCGGGCGGCGTAGCGCAGGTGGCCGATGAGGTCGTGGCTGCCGGCGACCCAGCCGCCCATGGAGGGGATGGCCTTGGAGAGGGTGCCGAGTTTGACGTCGACGCGGACCTTGTGGTCGAAGTGCTCCTCGATGCCGCCGCCGGTCTTGCCGATGACGCCCAGGGCGTGGGCCTCGTCGACCATGAGGAGGGCGTCGTAGCGGTCGCAGACCTCGCGCAGTTCGGGCAGCGGGGCGATGTCGCCGTCCATGGAGTAGACGCTGTCGACGATGACCAGGCGTACGCCGGTGGGGGCGGCGGCCTTGAGGCGGCGTTCGAGGTGGTCGACGTCGTTGTGGCGGAAGCGGGTGACGGTGGCGCCGGACAGGCGGCAGCCGTCGACGATGGAGGCGTGGTCGTACTTGTCGATCAGGACGGTGTCGCCCTGGCCGACGAGGGCGCCGACGGTGCCGACGTTGGCGGCGTAGCCGGAGCCGAAGACCAGGGCGCGTTCGCGGCGGGCGAAGCGGGCGACCTCGGCTTCGAGTTCCTCGTGCAGGGGGATGGTGCCGGCCAGGGCGCGTACGCCGTGGTTGCCGGTGCCGTAGACGTCGACGGCGGCCTTGGCGGCGGCCACGACGCGTTCGTCGCCGGCCAGGCCGAGGTAGCTGTAGCCGGACATCATGAGCAGGCGCTCGCCGTCGAGGTCGCAGTAGGCGCTGTCGCGTTCCATGGTGTAGGCGACGAAGCTGTTGCGCCGGGAGGGGTCGGACTCCAGTGCGGCCACGCGGGCGTTCGTTGCGGCGAGCTTCGGCTCCAGGCGGTCCCATGCTCCGGTGGCGTTCACGGGTTTCTCCTTCACGGCGTCACGGTGTTCACGGCTTTTCACGGCTGTTCGCGGTTGTTTCTCGGTTGTTTCTCGGCTGTTCGCGGTTGCGTGTGCTTGTGTGCGGCTTTTCGCGGCTCGGGGTGTTTCTCGAAGCCTTCACGCGGGGTGCTCAAGGATGGCTACATTTCTACGGCAGGATGCGCAAGGCGTCCGCAATAGGCGCTTTCCTGGCCTGCGGGAACGCTCTGACGTGCGGAAACCTTGCGTCCACGACGCATTGACCGGCCGGTGGGTATGTTTCCGCTACCGGTGTTGACACCGCGCGATGCGGCGAATGTATGGTCGAAATCCGCCGAAACCGAACGGCTGGTCGGCGGTTTATTGTTCCGATCCGCAATTTCCCACGCCGACGGCCGGAACGGGCCGTCACTTCCGCTTTGGCTCGAGGGGGTTGGAGCTCGTGTTGAAAGGCTTCAGGGAAGACGGTCCGTCCGGTAGATCGGGGGCCCGCGCATGCTGATCCGCCTCACCGGTCTGGTCGCCGTCGAGCACGAGGACGGCGCGCCGCAGCACCTGTCCAGCGCCCAGGCCCAGGTGGCGTTCGCGCGCCTGGTGCTGGAGCGCTCCAGCGGCACCAGCCGCGACCAGTTGGCCGACACCATCTGGCCCGACGGCCTGCCCGACACCTGGGCCTCCGCGCTGCGCAGCGTGGTGAGCCGGGTGCGGGCGTTCGTCACCGACCCGGGGCAGGGGCCCGGTGCGACGCCGTTGATCGCGCAGGGCGGGCGGTACGTGCTGCGGCTGCCCGCGGACGCGGCGGTGGACCTGGAGGCGGCGGCCTCGGCGGTCGGCGAGGCCGGCGAGGCGCTGGCCGCGGGCGGTCACGCGGTGGCGCAGCAGTTGGCCGCGGGGGCGCTGGCGAACCTGCGCGGGGCGTTCCTGCCCGACCACGAGGGCGAGTGGGCGCAGGGGGTGCGCGAGCACGTGGAGGAGCTGCGGATCAGCGCGTTGGAGACGGCGAGTCTGGCGGCGTCGGCGCTGGGTGAGGAGCACCACGCGCTGCGCTGGGCGGACGAGGCGGTGCGCCGGGCGCCGTTCCGGGAGAGTGCCTACCGCTGCCGGATGGAGGCGCTGGCGGCCTCCGGCAACCGGGCGGAGGCGCTGCGCTGCTACCAGCAGCTGCGTCAGGTGCTGGCCGAGGAGTTGGGCATCGACCCGGCCGCCGAGACGCAGGAGCTCTACCTGGCGCTGCTGCGCTCCCCCGTGCCGGCGGCGCCGGCTCCGGCGGCGGTGCGGGCGGTGGACCCGGTGCTGATGGGGATCTTCGAGCCGCTGGCACTGACCCGTCTGGCCCGGGCGGCGCCGGCGCCGGTGCGCGCGGCCTGAGCCCTGCGTCTGCGCGTGCCCTCTGTGCCCGTCTGTGCCGTTGTCCCGTTGTGGCGCGCCCCCCCGGGCCCCCGCCCGCGGGGGGCGCCCGCTGCCGCCCGTGCCGGCGGGTACCCGCGGGGGCCGCCCCCCCCCCCGGCGCGG
>NZ_JBHVET010000301.1:0-9367 GCF_042802135.1 Kitasatospora sp. NPDC057512 | reverse complement strand
TCTCCAGGAAGGCCAGCGGGCCCTCCTCGGCGTCCCGGCTGTGCATCCGGCGCTCCTCCCAGACGTAGCGGGTGGCGAAGGCCTGCTCCAGCGGCGTGGTGAGGGCCTTGGCCGCCGCCTCCTTGACCGCGCGGACGGACAGCGGGGCGCAGCGCAGGATGTCGCGCACCCAGCCGTCCACGCAGTCGTCCAGCTCCCCGGCCGGCACCACGTCGTTGACCAGCCCGTACTCCAGCGCGCGCCGGGCGCTCAGCCGCCGGCCCGTCATCAGGTGGCCCAGCGCGGCCCGGTAGGGCAGCTGCTGGGCCAGCCGGAACACCCCGCCGGCGCCGGCGATCAGGCCGAGCTTCGCCTCGGGCAGCGCGAAGACGGCGTCCTCGGCGGCGACGATGATGTCGCAGGCCAGCGCCAGTTCGAAGCCGCCGCCCATGGCGAAGCCCTGGACCCGGGCGACGACCGGCTTGGAGAGCGCGAACCGCTCGGTGAGCCGGGGGTAGCCCGGCTTGCCCCGGCTGCCGAAGGTGGAGGTGGCGGTGCCGGCCCTGACCCGTTCGGCCAGCTCCTTGAGGTCCTGGCCGACCGAGAAGGCCCGGTCCCCGGCGCCGGCCAGCACCACCACCCAGACCTCGGGGTCGGCCTCGACCTCGTCCCAGATCCCGCGCAGCTCCTCGTGCATCCGCAGGTCCATCGCGTTGAGCACCTCGGGCCGGTCGAGGGTGACGTACCCGACCCGGCCCTTCTTCTCGTACCGCACCCGTGTCGGCTCGGCCATCAGAACGGGTACCTCGCCGGGGTCTCGCGGACGGTCAGCCACTGCCACTGGGTGTACTCGTCCCAGCTGTGCTCGGAGCCGTGCCGGGTGCCGTTGCCGGAGGCGCCGCGGCCGCCGTGCGGCACGTGGGCCTCGTCGTTGATGGTCTGGTCGTTGATGTGGACCATGCCGGTGCGCAGCCGGTCGGCGATCGCCCGGCCGCGCCGGACCGAGCCGGTCTGGACGGCGGCGGTGAGCCCGTACGCGGTCCGGTTGGCCAGCTCGACGGCCTCGTCGTCGTCGGCGACCACGGTGACCGGGGCGACCGGTCCGAAGACCTCCTCGGTGAAGGCGGGCATGTCGGGGGTGACGCCGGCCAGCACGGTCGGCTCGAAGAACGGGCCGCGCCGGGCGCCGCCGGCCAGCACCACGGCGCCGGCCGCCACCGACTCGCGGACGATCCGCTCGACCCGGTCGAGCTGCCGCTCGCCGATGACCGGGCCGAGGTCGACCTCCTCGCGGAACGGGTCGCCGAGGCGCAGCTTGCTGGCGCGGTCGGCGAGCAGCTCCAGGTACCGGTCGGCGACGGCGCGGTGCACCAGGTGGCGCCCGGCGGCCATGCAGATCTGGCCCTGGTGGAAGAAGGAGCCCCAGGCCCCGGCCGAGGCCGCGGCGTCGAGGTCGGCGTCGTCGAGGACGATCAGGGCGTTGTTGCCGCCGAGTTCGAGCGAGACGCGCTTGAGCATGCCGCCGGCGACCGCGCCGATCCGGGCCCCGACCGCGCTGGAGCCGGTGAAGGCGATCATCGGCACGTCGGGGTGGCGGACCAGGGCCTCGCCGACCTCGGCGTCGCCGGGCAGGACCTGGAGCAGCCCGGCGGGCAGGCCGGCCTCCTCGAAGAGCCGGGTGATCACCCGGCCGCCGGAGACCGGGGTGTGCACGTCGGGCTTGACCACCACGGCGTTGCCGAGGACCAGCGCGGGGGCGACCGCGCGCATCGCCAGCACCAGCGGGACGTTCCAGGGGCTGATCACGCCGACCACCCCGAGCGGCACCCGGCGGGCGAAGCTCTCCCGGCCCGGCTCGGAGGCCAGCACGTGGCCGTTGGGGCGGGTGGGCAGCGCGGCGGCGGACCACAGCTCGTCCAGGACCGCGCCGACCTCGAAGTCGGCCTTGCCGCGCACCGATCCGCCCTCGCGGACCAGCAGGTCGACGATCTCCTGGCGGTGGCGCTCCAGCACGGCGGCGGCGCGGCGCATGACGGCGGCGCGCCCGGTCGGCGGGGTCGCCGCCCAGCCGGGCTGGGCCTGCGCGGCGGCGGCCACGGCGGGGTTCACGTCCTCGGCCGCGGCCAGCGAGACCACGGCGATCGGGCGCCCGGTGGCGGGCTCCCGTACCTGGAGCTCGCCACCGGAGAGTGCCGGGTCGAGCCCGGCGTCCAGCTGAATGAGACCGCTCATCGCGGCCACCTCCCTTGTCAGTGGTTCGGCCCCGACGAACGGCGTACCGGGGCGTGTCCGTCGGGCACGCCCCCGGTTCAACGAGGCGGGGTGTGCCCGGTGATGGGCACGTCGACCAGGAGCGGCGCGGTCGCGGACGCCGACTTGGCGACGATCTCGGTGAGTTCGGCGGGGTGGGAGACCCGGACGGCCTCGATGCCGAAGAACTCGGCGGCGGCCCGGAAGTCCAGCCGGTGGCGGCCGCTGTCCGGGCCGAAGGCCAGGTCCAGGCCGAGGTAGCGCCCGCCCCGGGTGGAGCGGCTGTCCCAGGTGTCCAGGGTCTCCTTGAGGGTGCGGTACTCGCCGTTGTTCATCACCACGAAGGTCACCGGGACGCGGTAGTGGCCGGCCGCCCACAGGCCCTGGAGTCCGAACATCGCGCAGCCGTCGCCGAGCACGGCGACCACCGGGCGGCTGTCGTCGCCCATCCGTCGGCCGACGGCGGCGCCGATGCCGTGGCCGAGGCCGCCGCCGACGGTGTGCAGGTACGAGCCCGGGCGGTCCTGGCGGAGCACCTGGCGCAGCCGCAGGCCGGTGGTGATGGCCTCCTCGACCACCACGGCGTCCTCGGGCAGTCCGGCGGCCACGGCGTGGGCGGCGGCCAGCGGGTCGAGCGGGCCCGGTCCGTACGCGGCGAGCGCGGCGCGTTCGGTGGCGGCCCACCCGGCCTCGGCCCGGCGCCCGGCGGCGGCGGTCCGTTCGGCGGCCCGCGGGACGCGTCCGGCGAGCTGCTCCGCGAGGGCGGCCAGGGAAGGCCGCAGCGCGCCGTGCAGGCCCAGTCGGACGCCGAAGTTGCGGCCCAGTTCGGCGGCGTCGGCGTCCAGTTGGAGGACGGTGGTGCCCTCCGGGATCGGCGAGCCGGGGGTGTAGTGGTGGGCCATGAAGGCATGGGTGCCGACGATCAGGACGGTGTCGTGGGCCGCCAGGGTCTCCCGGATCGCGGCGTGGGTGGCGCCCAGCATGCCGCCGTACAGCGGGTGCGAGGTGGGGAAGTCCAGGTTGTCGTTCATCGGCTGGTGGTACGTCACCGCGCCGAGCGCATCGGCGAGGGCGACCAGTTCGGCCACCGCCCCGTCGCGGCCGACGGCGTCCCCGGCGACCAGGGCGGGGCGCTCGGCGGCGGCCAGCAGCCCGGCGGCGGCGGCGAGTTCGGTGGCCGGGCCCTGCGGGGCGAGGGTGGAGCGGCCGGGCACCTCGACGTCGACGTCCTCGGTGAGCAGGTCCATCGGGATGGACAGGAACACCGGCCCGGCGGGGGCGCGCCGGGCGGCGGCGAAGGCCCGGGTGAGCATCACCGGCAGGTCGTGGGCGTGCTGGACGTCGAAGGTCTGCTTGACCGCCGCGGAGGCCAGGCCGATCAGGTCGCCCGAGAGCATCGGGTCGCAGGCCAGGTGGCGGCGGTCCTGCTGGCCCGCGGTGACCACCATCGGGGTGCGCGAGCGGCTGGCGTTGAGCAGCCCGACCAGGCCGTTGGCGAGGCCGGCCGCGATGTGCAGGCTGACGAAGGCGGTACGGCCGGTGGCCCGGGCGTAGCCGTCCGCCATGGCGACCACCGAGCCCTCGTGGGCGCCGAGCACGTAGTCGATGTCCCCGGCCGCGCTGAGCGCGTCGGTGAAGGGCAGTTCGCTGGTGCCGGGGTTGCCGAAGACGGTGGTGACGCCCTCGGCCCGGAGGATCTCCAGCATCGCCTCGACCGGGCGCATCAGGCGTCCTTCGCCGGGCGGCGGGTCCAGGACGCGCCGACCTTGGCGATCACGTCCAGCCCGTACAGCCGCAGGGCCTGCTGGAGGGCGAACTCGGCGAGGTAGTGGCGGAAGGTCTCGACGGGCTCCTCGGCGTGGTGGAGCATGTGCCGGTTGGCGACCACCGCGGGGCTCGCCAGCCGGGCGGCGGCGGCCGCCACGGCCGCGTCCATCGCCCTGGGCTCGACCACCTCGTCGAACAGCGCGGCGGCGTCGGGCTCGCGGGCCCAGATCTTGCGCCCGCCGAGGATCACCTGGCGGGAGACCCGGCCGCCGGCGAGCCGGGTGAGGCGCAGGTTGCCGAGGCCGGGGACGATGCCCTCCTGGGCGGCGGGCAGGCTGAAGTAGCTGTCGGCGGCGGCGATCACGTGGTCGAAGACCATCAGCAGCTGCGCCCCGCCGCCGATCGCGAAGGTGTCCACGGCGGCCACCCAGGGCTTCTCCAGCGTGCGCTGCGGCCACGCGCGGTCGTCGTCGACCAGCAGGCCGCGGTAGATCTTGCTGATGTAGCCGATCTCGCGGCGCATCAGGAAGTCCGCGTACGAGATGGTGCCCTCGTGCAGCTCGGTGAGGTTGATCCCGGCGCTGAACACCCGGCGGCCGAGGTAGCGCCGGTGGGTCATCTCGCCGCCGCGCAGGACGCCGACCTCGGTGGCCGGGTCGAGCAGGACGAGGTCCACCGCGGTCTCCATGTCCTCGACATGGGCGTTGGTCTCGGCGTTCAGGCAGTGGTCGTTGTGGACGGTCACGTGGGCGGTGCCGTCGCGGCGCTCGATCCGGACCACGCCGAGGTCGGCGCTGCCGGTGCGGCTGAACTCGGGGAGCAGGGCCAGCGCCCGCTCGGTGGGGCGCAGCATCGCGTCGATCAGGTGCCGGCCGCACTCGGGGTGGGCGAGGACGGCCTGGAGGAAGATGCCCTGGTCGATCTCCAGGCCCTCCTTGTCGGCCTGCCGCAGGCCGTGCTCGGCGGCCAGCTGCGCCTCGCCGGGCACCAGGCCGGGGTGGCGCTCCCCGGCCCGGCGCAGCAGCTCGTCCAGTCGCAGGTGGACGGTGCGCTCCTCGGTGAGCGCACCGTAGACCTCTGCGACGTGCTCCCGCAGGAAGCGCTGCCGGGACAGCCTGGCCTCCGGGGCGGTGTCCACGCTGCGCGCGGTGTCCAGGGTGAAGACTGGGACGGTCATGACAGCTGTTTCCCTCGGTGGATCGGTACGAGTCGGGTCGGGCGCTTTCCGGCCCGCGCGCGGGACGGTCAGGCCCGGGACGGTCAGGCCCGTTCGGCGGACTGGTTGCGCAGCGTCCGGTCGCAGGCCGCCAGGTGGGCGCCGAGCGACTCCTCGAAGCTGGTGGTGGTGGCGTCCAGCAGCAGCCGGCGGCGGATCGCCAGCTCGCCGCCGACCAGCCCGCCGAGCAGCGCGCCGGCGCTCTCGACGGCGGCGGCGACGCCCGCGCGGTCCTCGACGACCCGGTCGAACAGGCCCAGTTCGGCGCCCTCGGCCGCGGTGACCTCGGTGCCGAACAGCACCAGGCGGCGGGCGCGGGCGACGCCCAGCTGCTGGACCAGGCGGTGGACGGCCATGCCGGGCCACAGCCGGCCGGCGGTGACCGCCGGGCTCAGCCGGGTGTCCGCCGTGGCGATCCGGTGGTCGGCGGCCAGCAGCAGGTCCAGCGCCGGGCCCGCGCACTCGCCGGCCGCGACCGCGAGGACGCCGGCCGGGACGCGCTCCAGGCGGCGCAGCGCGCGCTCCCACTTGTTGACCAGGTGGATGCCGACCTCGCCGGGCCAGGCCTGCTCGCGGACGCCGGCCGTCCCCTCGACGTGCAGCACGGCGTAGGTCGCCCGGTCGGCGTCCTCCAGCTCGTCGCAGACCTCGACGACCTGGCCGATCAGCTGCTCGGTCAGCGGCGCGGAGCAGTCGATCAGGACGTGGCGCCCGGTCGACCCGGTGCGTTCGGGAAGCAGTTCGCTGACGGACATGGGAATTCCTCTTTCGGAAGGTGCGGGCTGTGTCTGGTGCATTCCGGTCAGTACCGGACGAGGGCCGTCTCGATGGTCGATCCGGGGCCCATCGTCATGAAGACCCCGAGGTCGCCGGGCCGGACCTGACCCTCGGCCATCAGCCGCTCGTAGGAGAACAGGAACGAGCCGCTGGAGAGGTTCCCGTAGTCCCGCAGCACCCCGGTGGTGTGCCGGACGTCGTGCCGGGTCAGTCCGAGGTTGATCTGGACCGAGTCGATGACCTTCTTGCCGCCGGAGTGGACGATCCAGTGGGCGATGTCGCTGCGCCGCAGTCCGGTGTCCTCCAACAGCCTGTCGACGACGAGTTCGGCGTGCGCGCCGACCACGTACGGCACGTCGCGGTCCAGGAAGAAGCTGAACTTGCCCTGGTCGTCGTCCCAGTCGTAGCGCATCGCGTCGACGGCCTCGGGGATGATGCGGCTGGAGAACTTGAGGACGGTCGGGCCCTCGGCCCGCACGCCGCTCTCCGGGCGGTCCAGCAGGCCGTCCGGGTCGGCCATCAGGATCACCGCCGCGGCGCCGTCGCCGAACAGGCTGTTGACCACCGCGGTGCGCATGGTGCCGTCGAAGACGTAGGCCGCCGAGCAGGTCTCGACGCACACCATCAGGGCCGGCCGCCCGGGGTTGGCGGCGGCCCAACCGGCCACCGCGGTCAGGCCGTTGAGCCCGGCGTTGCAGCCCATGCCGACCACGTCGAGCCGGCTGGTCCGGACGTCGAGGCCCAGTTCCTTGATCAGGTGGGCGGAGAGTCCGGGGGTGAGCAGGCCGGTGGTGGTGACGCAGCAGATGTAGCCGATGTCGGAGAGGTCGAGGCCGGTGCGGGCCACGCACTCGCGCACCGCCCGCGCGCCCGTCTCCACGCCCGACGCCCGGTGCTTGCGGAGCAGTTCGCCCTGGGTCTCCATCCGGCGCCCGCCGTCCGGCCCCTCCGGCGGAAGAATGAGGAAACGGCGGTCGATCGCGCTGTTCATGAAAAGCGACCGAATGCGCTGGTCGGTTATCCCGAATATGTCGAGGATATCGCTCTGCGCGTAGGAGTCCGGCGGGTTCGCGGTGGCGATGCCGATGATCCGGGGCAATGCCCTGCCCTGTTCCGCGAGCGGTGGCACGTCCTTCTCTGACAAGGTCAGCGCCATGTCGCCCCCCTTTCTGGAAAATTCCGGCCATGGACGACTGACAGACGCATTCCAGCAGGGGCGGACCCGCTCGAACACCCCGGCCCGCCCCTTAGGGCCCCCTGTCCCGGCGGGGCCCCCTGCCCGGCCCCGCCGGGGGCTGGGCAGGGGGTTGGGCAGGGGGTTCGGTCGGGGCTCAGCCGGCCCGGGTCAGCGCGCCCATCGCCGTGGGCAGGTCGACCCGGGAGCTGACCCGCAGCTTCCGGTAGGCCCGGGTCAGGTGCTGCTCCACGGTGCTGACCGTGACGTACAGCCGCTTGGCGATCTCCCGGTTGGTGTAGCCGTGCGCGGCCAGCTCGGCGACCCGGCACTCGGCGTCGCTGAGCACCGCGTCGGACACCGCCGGGGCGCTCTCCCGGGCCGACTGGTCGCCGCCGCTGCTCCAGCCGAACTCCACGCCCAGCAGCCGGGTGAGCGGCTGGGCCTGGCACTCCTCGGCCAGCATCCAGGCGCGGCGGGCGGTGAGCCTGGCCCGGCGCAGCTCGCCCAGGTCGTGGTAGGTCCTGGCCAGGTCGGCGAGCGCCCGGGCCAGCTCGTAGCGGTCACCGGCCTCCTGGAGCACGTCCGCGGCCTTGCGCAGCAGGGCCGGGCGCTGGCGCAGGTCCCCGGTGGCGGCGAGCTGGCGCATCGCCACGCCCCGCGCCCGCGGCGCGCACTGGTCGACCATCGCGAGCTGCTCCTCCAGCAGGCGCCGGGCCCCGTCCCGGTCGCCCAGCTGGAGCATCGCCTCGGCGGCCTCCCCGCGCCAGGCGACCAGGCCGGGCACGTCCAGTCCCCACTGGCGCATCAGCTCGCCGCAGGCGAGGAAGTCGGCGAGCGCGGCGTTCAGGTGGCCGGTGGCCAGCTGGTACCGGCCGCGGGCCTGGAGGTAGTGGAGGCCGTGGCGGCTCTGCAGCATCGCCGCCGGGACGGGCAGGTTGAGCTGGTCGGCGGCCTCGTCGTGGCGGCCCATCGCGGTCAGCGCGGTCAGCAGGCTGGCCAGCGCGCCGCCGACCGCCACCCCCCAGCTGCCGGCCGGGATGATCTCCAGCGCCTGCCGGGCGTACCGCTCGGCGCCGGGCAGGTCGCCCTGCCGTACGGCGATCTCGGCCCGGATGGTCGCCAACCGGGCCTGGCGTCCCGGGGACTGGCGGGCGGCCGCCTCCGCGATCAGGCCGTCGCACCAGGGCGCGGCCCGGTCGGCCCGGTCGCCGTAGGTCAGCGCGAACAGCGCCGACTCGACGGTGTCCATGCCCGTCTCGTCCAGCCGGGAGGTGCGCAGGATCCGCTCGGCCTCGGCGACCGCCTGCTCGGACGGGCCGTGGCTGAGCACCGAATCGAGCGCGGTGGCCGCCTCCAGCCGCCGGCTGACCGCGGTGGACGGCGCCGGGCGCGGGCCCGGCTCCTCCTCGGCGGACGGCACGTGCTCCAGCAGCGGCGCGTACCAGCAGCGCAGCCACGGCCGGGTGGTCCGCAGCTCGGCCGCGGTCTCCGGGTCGAGCGGGCCGCCCTCCAGGCCGAGCCCGGACAGCACGTCCCTGGCCTCCTCGAAACGGCCGTGCCACAGCAGGGCCTTGGCGAGCACCAGGCCGTCGCTGGGCCGCAGGTGGCCGCGGTGCAGGGCGGTGGTGAGCTCGGCGAGGTGCGGGGTCGGGGCGCCCGGGTTGATCCGCCACTCGGCGCGGACCAGGGCGGTCCTGATCCGGGCCAGCCGGGGCCCGTCCTCGCAGACCCGGCAGGCCAGCCGCAGGTACTCGACGGCCTGGCCGACCCGGCCCTCGGCCAGCGCCAGCGTGGCGGCCTCCTCCAGGACGGGGACGGTCCAGGCCTCCTCGACCCGCCCGGAGGCCAGCAGGTGCTCGGCCGTCGCGGCCGCGGCGCCCCCGCCCGCGTGCAGCAGTTCGGCGGCCCTGCCGTGCAGTTCGGCCCTGCGCTCGGAGCCGGTGTCGAGCAGCACGGCGGCCCGCGCGGCCGGGTGGCGGAAGCCGTCGGGGGCCAGCAGGCCGCAGTCCGCCAGCTCGCGCAGGCCGCGCGCCGCCTCCGCGCCGTCCAGGCCGAGCAGCCGGGCGACCCCGTCCGGGGCGCCGAGCACGGCGAGGGCCTGGACGAGCGGGAGCAGCCCGGGGGCGCCGCGGTGCAGCAGGTCGCGCACGGCCTGCCCGTAGCCGTCGGCGACGGCCAGCCCGCCGTCGGCGGTGCCGGCC
>NZ_JBHVET010000300.1:0-9367 GCF_042802135.1 Kitasatospora sp. NPDC057512 | reverse complement strand
GTTCGACGGCGCGCGGCACCGGCCCTCGACCGGCCGGCCCGGCCGTGCGCCGGAAGCCACCGGCGGTGACCGCCCGGTCACCGCCGCGTCCCCGGCCTCCGGCACCGGCCGGTGCCGCCCGCGTCGCCTCCGGCCACGAACCCGCCGCACCCGGTCCGCGGTCCACCGATCCCCTGTCCTCGGCCGTACGCAGCGATGTGCCCGCCCCCATTCGCCACCACATCCCCTCGTCGCGGCCACCGCCCCTGGTGCCCACTGCTCGCGGCACCCGGGGGACGGCCCGGCCTGATCGGTTCCTCCGGAAGGGGCGGCGGTACCGCCCCGGTACGGGAGTGCTCACCCGGATCCCGTCCGGCCCGGCACGGCACCACCCGACTCCTGGTCGTGGCTGCCGCCGGGGCAACTCCCGTTCGCAGATGTGAAGTTACTTTCGAGCCGGCCGAAGCCTCAACGCAGAGCCGGTCACTTCACTCGTAAGGGTGCAAAGGCGTGGTTTCGCATTCGTACGAGAACCCTGCTGTGAGTAACGGACGCCCGGCGCGCGGCCGCGTACGGAGCGCGCGGGGCCCGCCGGGCGCCTCTCGTCGCAGATTGACGTGCACCCGTACGCCCTCAGCTCCCGTGTCCGAACAGTCGCGACGCACCGGCCGACGCGGCCTCGGCCCCTCGGTCGACGTCGCCGCGACGGGCCGACGACGGACCGACGACGGACCGACGACGGACGGGCGACGTGCCGACGGCGACCCGGCGACGCGGACGCGACGCGACCCGGCCGCGACCGTTCCCCCGGCGCCCGCCCGTACGGCCGAGGCCCGACCGCCCCCGCGCGCACGGTAGTCTCGACAGGTGCCGAAACTGTCCGACGTCATCACCGCGCTCGAAGAGGTCTACCCCCCGCAGTGGGCGGAGTCCTGGGACGCCGTCGGCCTGGTCTGCGGAGACCCTCAGACCGAGGTCAACCGCGTGCTCTTCGCCGTCGACCCCGTCCAGGCGGTCGTCGACGAGGCCGTGGAGTGGGGCGCCGACCTCGTGGTCACCCACCACCCGCTCTACCTGCGCGGCACCACCAGCGTCGCCGCGACCACCTTCAAGGGCCGGGTGGTGCACACGCTGATCACCAACGGCATCGCCCTGCACGTCGCCCACACCAACGCCGACCACGCCGACCCCGGCGTCTCGGACGCGCTCGCCGAGGCGGTGGGCCTGCGGGTGACCGGCCCGCTGGTGCCGGACCCGACCGACCCGCTGGGCCGCCGCGGCACCGGCCGGATCGGCCTGCTGGAGCCCCCGCTGGCCCTCTCCGCCTTCGCCGCGCAGGTGGCGGCGGGCCTGCCCGCCACCGCCGCCGGCGTCCGCGTGTCCGGCGACCCGGACCGGCTGGTCAGCCGGGTCGCGGTGTGCGGCGGCTCGGGCGACAGCTTCCTCGCCGACGTCCGGTCGGCCGGCGTGGACGCCTACCTGACCGCCGACCTGCGTCACCACCCGGCCTCCGAGGCCGCCGAGGCGTCGCCCGTCGCGCTGCTCGACGCCGCCCACTGGGCCACCGAGTGGCCCTGGCTCACCCTGGCCGAGCGGGCCCTGCTGGCCGCCGCCGACAAGCGCGGCTGGGCCGTGGAGACCAAGGTCTCCCACCGGGTCACCGACCCGTGGACCGCACACGCCCCCATGTCCTTCACCGCCTGACCCGATTCACAGGAGCTCTCCGCTTGAACGCCGCGCCCGCCGACCAGAACCGCCTGCTCGACCTCCAGGCCATCGACTCGAAGCTCGACCAGCTGGCCCACCGGCGCCGGAGCCTGCCCGAGCACGCCGAGATCGAGAAGGTCACCGCCGACCACACCGCGCTCAAGGACCTCGTCGTCGCCGCCGAGGCCCAGAAGGGCGACACCGCCCGCGAGCTGACCAAGGCCGAGCAGGACGTCGAGCAGGTCCGCTCCCGCGCCGCCCGCAACCAGCAGCGCCTGGACTCCGGCGCGATCACCTCGCCGAAGGACCTGGAGAACCTCCAGCACGAGATCGGCTCGCTCGCCAAGCGCCAGGGCGACCTGGAGGACGTCGTGCTGGAGATCATGGAGCGCCAGGAGAGCGCCAAGAGCCGGGTCGAGGAGCTGTCCGCCCGCCTGGAGCACTCCACCGTCGTCCTCACCGAGGCCGAGGGCCGCCGCGACGCCGCCTTCGCCGAGATCGACGGCGAGGCCGAGAAGGTCAAGCGCGACCGCGAGACCGTCGCCGCCGTCATCCCGGCCGACCTGCTGAAGGTCTACACCAAGCTGCGCGAGACCCAGGGCGGCGTCGGCGCGGCCCGCCTGTACCAGCGCCGCTGCGAGGGCTGCCGCACCGAGTTCTCGATCACCGAGCTGAACGCCATCAAGGCCGAGCCGGCCGACAAGGTCGTCCGCTGCGAGAACTGCTCGCGGATCCTGGTCCGCACCGCCGACTCGGGCGTCTGAGCCGGTGGCGGCGCGCTTCATCGTCGAGGCCGACGGCGGGTCCCGGGGCAACCCGGGGCCGGCCGGCTACGGCGCGGTGGTCCGTGACGGGGACACCGGGCAGATCATCGCCGAAGCCGCCGAGTTCATCGGCCACGCCACCAACAACGTGGCCGAGTACAAGGGCCTGATCGCCGGGCTCAAGGCGGCCCGCGACCTGGACCCGGACGCCTCGGTGGACGTCCGGATGGACTCCAAGCTGGTCGTCGAGCAGATGTCCGGGCGCTGGAAGATCAAGCACCCCGACATGCGGCCGCTCGCCGCCGAGGCGCGCACCGTCCTCCCGGGCGCCCGGGTCACGTACACCTGGATCCCGCGCGAGCGGAACAAGGACGCCGACCGGCTGGCCAACGAGGCGATGGACGCGGGCCGCGACGGCCGCCAGTGGGAGCCGAAGCCCAAGGCCGCGGTCGCCGACGAGCCGCCGCTGGAGACCGCCGCCCCCAAGGCCGGCTGGGCCGCCCCCGCCGACCTCGGCACCCCCACCACCTTCGTCCTGCTGCGCCACGGCGAGACCCCGCTCACCCCGGAGAAGCGTTTCTCCGGCAGCGGCGGCAGCGACCCGGAGCTCTCCGACAAGGGCCGCTGGCAGGCCGAGCGGGCCGCCGAGGCGCTGGCCGCGCGCGGCAGCGTCCAGGCGGTCGTCGCCTCCCCGATGCTCCGCACCCGGCAGACCGCCGAGACCGTCGCCGCCCGGCTCGGCCTGGAGGTCCGGTACGAGGACGGGCTGCGCGAGGTCGACTTCGGCGCCTGGGAGGGCCTGACCTTCGCCGAGGTGCGGGAGCGGTACCCGGACGACCTGACCGCCTGGCTCGGCTCCGCCAAGGCCAAACCGACCGGCAGCGGCGAGAGCTTCACCACGCTCACCCACCGGGCCGGCGTCGCCCGGGACAAGATCCTCGCCCGGTACGCGGGGAAGACCGTGCTGGTGGTCTCGCACGTCAGCCCGATCAAGACCCTGGTCCGGCTGGCGCTCGGCGCCCCGCCGGACTCGATGTACCGGATGGAGCTGTCCGCCGCCTCGATCTGCGCCGTCCAGTACTACGCGGACGGCAACGCCTCGGTGCGGCTGCTCAACGACACCTCGCACCTGCGCTGACCCCCACCCAGGGGGTCAGTGCGCCTCGGTGACCACCACGTCCAGCTGCCACGGCTTGCGCGCGGTGCCCTCCGCCGCCAGCTCGACGTGGTGGCCCAGCTCCAGCAGCGCGTCCATCAGCTCGCCAGGGGTCTTCGGCTCCGCCCCGGCCGCCAGCAGGTCCCGGACGATCCGCCCCTTGGTCGCCTTGTTGAAGTGGCTGACCACGCTGCGCTTGCCGTTCCGCTCCTGGAGCACCCGGACGGTCGCGGTCCGGGCGGCCACCTCGCCGGCCGGCTTCCAGGCCGCCGCGTACGCGGAACTGCGCAGGTCCAGCACCAGCCCGTCCGCGACCTCGGGGAGCACGGGGGCCATCGCGCTCCGCCAGTACGCCCCGAGCGCCCCCAGCTGCGGGAGTTTGACGCCCATCGAGCAGCGGTAGGACGGAATCCGGTCGGAGATCCGCACGGCGCCCCAGAGGCCGGAGAAGACCAGCAGCGACCGCTCGGCCCGGTCGTACGCGGCGGCGTCCAGGGTGGCCAGGCCGAGGTTGTCGAACAGCACCCCGGTGTACACCTCGCCCGCCGGACGGGCACCGGCCGTCGGCAGCCCGGCGTTCTTGGCGACCTCGCCGCGCAGACCGGGGGAGAGGCCGAGCACCTCGGAGGCGGTGTCCTCGTCACCCCGGCACAGGCCCACCAGCGCGTCCAGCACCGCGCCGCGCGCCGCCGTCAGCCCCGGCAGCGACAGTCGCTCCAGCGCCACCGGCCCGCCGTCCCCGGACCCGGCCTTGCCCTCCGAGGGCGGCAACAGCACCAGCACAGCGGACTCCTCAACAATCTGTGGCGGACGAACCCCGCAACCCTACTGCGGCGGCCCCGGCCCCCAGCGCCACACAGAGCGGCGAGTAGTACCGCACGTTCAGCCGCCGGAACCGCTCCGAACGCGCGCTCACCCGCCCGAACACCACCGGCCCGGCCACCCCGCGCGCCAGCAGCACCCCCGCCACCACCCCCACCCCGGTCCGCCGCACCCGCCGCGGACCCACCCCCGGCAGAACCCCGGCCTCCGCCCCCACCAGGTACGCCCCCGCCCCCAGCGCCCCCGCCACCGCCAGGCACGCGCCCACCGGTGGCACCCCCTCACCCCGCCCCACCACGACGTCCGCGAACTCCTCCGCCGACCCCAGCGGCCACGGCGTCACCGCCCACACCGCGTGCAGCACCCCCGTCGCCCCCAGCGCCGCAGCCACCACACCCCCGGCCACCCGCACCGCACCCATCGCCCAAACCCCCTTCGTGCACGGCCACTTGCCCCCACCGTACGAGTGCTTACGCCGCCCCCGGGCAGAGCCTGGCCCGGAACCGGCCGGTCCCGCTCTACCCTGACGTGCATGCCTCGCCGAAAACTGCGCGTCAAGGCCGCCGACTCCGCCCGGATCAACACCGAGCTGACGGAACTCCGCACCCGCCTGGAGATCCACACCGAGTGGCCGCGGGCCGTGCTCGCCGAGGCGGAGGAGGCCGCCGAGCGGCCCCGGCTGCCCGAGCACGACGCCACCGACCTGCCGCTGTTCACGGTCGACCCGCCCGGCTCCCGCGACCTCGACCAGGCCGTGCACCTCGCCCACCGGCCCGGCGGCGGTTACCGGGTGCACTACGCGATCGCCGACGTCGCCGCGTTCGTCCACCCCGGCGGCGCGATCGACACCGAGGCCCGACGCCGGGTCGAGACCCTCTACTTCCCCGACCACCGCGTCCCGCTGCACCCCACCCGGATCTCCGAGGACGCCGCCAGCCTGCTGCCCGGCGAGCCCCGCCCGGCCCTGCTCTGGCAGCTGGACCTGGACGCCGACGGCGCCGTCGTCCTCGCCGACCTGCGCCGCGCCCTGGTCCGCTCGCACCGCCGCCTGGACTACGCCGCCGTCGAGCGCGCGGTGGAGCTCGGCGGCGCCGACGAGCAGCTCGCCCTGTTCGCGACCGTCGGACGGCTGCGCGAGGAGCAGGAGCGCGCCCGCGGCGGGATCAGCCTGCCGGTGCCCGAGCAGGAGGTCGAGGAGACCCTGCACGGCTACGTCCTCGGCTACCGCGCCCCCGGCCCCGCCGACGGCTGGAACGCCCAGATCTCCCTGCTCACCGGCATGGCCGCGGCCGACCTGATGCTGGACGCGGGCATCGGCCTGCTGCGCACCCTGCCCGCCGCGCCCGCCACCGGGTACCAGCGGCTGCGCCGGATCGCCGCCGCCCTGGACGTGGACTGGCCGCAGGCCGTCCCGTACCCCGAGCTGATCCGCTCCCTGGACCCGGACGTCCCGCTCAACGCCGCCTTCCTCAACGCCTGTACGGGCCTGCTGCGCGGCGCCGGCTACCACGCCTTCGACGAGTCCCACGGCCTGCCCGCCCCCGCCGAGCCGGACCACGCCGCGCTCGCCGCCCCGTACGCGCACTGCACCGCGCCGCTGCGCCGGCTCGGGGACCGCTTCGCCCAGGAGGTGTGCGCGGCGGTGGCGGCGGGGGAGGACGTGCCGGAGTGGGTGCGCGAGGCGCTGCCGGCCGTCCCGGGGCTGATGGCGGGCGGGGACCGCCGGGCCGCGGAGGTCGAGCGGGCCTGCGTGGACCTGGTGGAGGCGGAGCTGCTCGCGGGCCGGGAGGGCGAGGACTTCGCCGCGGTGGTCATCGACGTCGACGAGCGGCGGCCCGGCTCCGGCACCGTCCAGCTGCGCGACCCGGCCGTCCGGGCCCGCTGCGACACGGCCGCGGACGGGCTGCCGCTCGGCCGGGTGATCGACGTCCGGCTGACGACGGCGGACCCGGCCACCCGGACCGTCCGCTTCACGGCGGTCTAGCGGGCCGCTTCGCCCGTCGCCCGCGTCGCCCGCCGCCCGCCGTCGCCCGGATGCACCGCCGACCGCCCGCGCCGGCGGGACGACGCCACGCGCCACCCGGACGCGCCGCCCACCCGCCCCGGCCCGCTCCGCGGTGGGAGGATCGGTCCCGTGCCCGACCCCCAGCCCCGCGCCGCCGCATCAGCGCCCGCCCCCGGGCCCGCGCTCGGGCGCCGCCGCCGTCTGCTCGTCCTGGCGATCTGCTGCCTGAGCCTGTTCATCGTCGGCCTCGACAACACCGTGGTGAACATCGCCCTGCCGGTGATCCAGCGGGACCTGGGCGCCCCGGCGTCCGGGCTGCAGTGGATCATCGACGCCTACACCCTGGTGCTGGCCTCGCTGCTGATGCTGTTCGGCTCGGTGGCCGACCGCTTCGGCCGCCGCCGGGTGTTCCAGACCGGCCTGGTCTGCTTCGCGCTCGGCTCGCTGCTGTGCAGCCAGGCGCTGAGCCTGGGCTGGCTGGTGGCGTTCCGGGCGCTCCAGGCGGTGGGCGGCTCGATGCTCAACCCGGTGGCGATGTCGATCATCACCAACACCTTCACCGACCCGAAGGAGCGGGCCCGGGCGATCGGCGTCTGGGGCGGCGTGGTCGGCATCTCGATGGCGCTCGGCCCGCTGCTCGGCGGCTTCCTGGTGGACGGCGCGGGCTGGCCGTCGATCTTCCTGATCAACGTCCCGGTGGCGCTCGCCGCCATCGCGCTGACCGCCCGCTACGTCCCGGAGTCCCGCGCCCCCCGGCCGCGCCGGCTGGACCCGGTGGGGCAGCTGCTGATGATCGTGCTGCTCGGCTGCGGCACCGCCGCGATCATCGAGGGCCCGGCCAACGGCTGGACCTCCCCGCTGATCCTCACCCTGGCCGCGACCGCGCTGGCCGCGCTGGCCGTCTTCCCGCTCTGGGAGCGGCGGGTGGCCGAGCCGCTGGTGGACCCCCGGTTCTTCGCCAGCGTGCCGTTCACCGGCGCCGCCGTCACCGCGGTCTGCGCGTTCGCCGCGCTCGGCGGCTTCCTCTTCCTCAGCACCCTCTACCTCCAGGACGTCCGGCACTACAGCCCGGTCGAGGCCGGCCTGTGGACGCTGCCGATGGCCGGGATGATGCTGGTCTGCGCGCCGCTGTCCGGACGGATCGTCGCCGGCCGGGGCCCGCGCCTGCCGCTGGTCGCGGCCGGGCTCGGCCTCGCCGCGAGCGGGCTGCTGCTCACCCGGCTCTCCGCCGACTCCCCGCCGGCCCTGCTGCTGGTCGCGTACGCGCTGTTCGGCTTCGGCTTCGGCATGGTGAACGCGCCGATCACCAACGCCGCCGTCGCGGGGATGCCGCGCGCCCAGGCGGGCGTGGCGGCGGCGGTCGCCTCGACCAGCCGTCAGGTCGGCCAGTCGCTGGGCGTGGCGGTGATCGGTACGGTCGTCACCTCGGCCGTGGTCGGACCGGTCGCGACCGGGTTCGCCCCGGCCAGCCACGCCGGTTGGTGGATCCTGGTCGGCCTCGGCGGCGCCGTCCTCGCCCTCGGCCTGGCCACCACCACCGCCCGGGCGAGCGCGACGGCGGCTCGGGTGGCCGCCCGCCTCGGCGCCGAGGCGCCGGCCGTCCGGTCCGGTGTACGGGAGGCGCCGCCCGAGCGGCTACGATGACCACTACGGCGGAAGAGCCGGCCGGGCGGTCGCGACGGGTCCCAGACCCGCCGAGGAACGTCCGGGCTCCACAGAGCAGGGTGGTGGGTAACGCCCACCCGGGGTGACCCGCGGGACAGTGCCACAGAAAACAGACCGCCCACCGCTTTTCGTGGTGGGTAAGGGTGAAACGGTGGTGTAAGAGACCACCAGCGACCGGGGTGACCCGGCCGGCTAGGTAAACCCCACCTGGAGCAAGGTCAAGATCGGCGCCCTCGGGCGCCGTGCGCGGACGATTGAAGGCTGCTCGCCCGAGTCCGCGGGTGGACCGCACGAGGCTGTCGGCAACGGCAGCCCTAGATGGATGGCCGCCTCCCCGGGCCGCGCAAGCAACCCGGGAGACAGAACCCGGCGTACAGGCCGACTCTTCCGTCGGTTAGCTTGAGCGAGGCCCCCTGATCTGCGAAACGCAGCAGATCAGGGGGCCTTTCTCTTTGGTCCTCCCCGGGTTGTCGATTCAGGGTGTTCTGTTTGTTCGGGGCCGTTGTGACGGCTGTTGGTGATGATGCTGGTGGGATGCCAGGGGCTGGAGCATCTGGTCGGCCGGCTTTCACCCGGGTTTGGCTGGTAATCGATCGAGTCCAGCCCTTGTCGCTGCCCAGGTTCCCATGTTCATAGTTAAAGCCTGACTCAAGGTATCTGCCCGCAGATGCCAATGATCGGAGATCTGGCTGTTGTGAAGCCGGATCCCAGAAAAGGACTGTGCATGAAATCGGTAGCGCGCCTCGCCGGAACGGTTGGTGCGTCCCTGGCACTTCTCCTCGGTTCGGCGGGCAACAGTCACGCCGTCACTGGAAGTGCTGTCACCTTCCATAACGTGAACTCGAATCTGTGCTTATCCGTCCCGGCCGCGTCGACGGGGTTCGAGTACCTCAACCAATTCAATTGCGGGGGTTATCCCGATCAGTACTGGGACATCCTTGAAGGCGCGGTGTGGAAGGGCGCCACGTACTACAAGATCGTCAACCGCAATAGCGGGCTGTGCCTGTCGGTGGACAAGGCTTCGAAGGCCGATCTCGCCCGTGTGACCCAGTATCCGTGCGGAACGCCGCTTTACCCGGACCAGTACTGGGCGTTCGGGGACTCCATGTACGGCGGGAGGCAGCTGGTGAATTGGAACAGCGGCAGGTGCCTGGCGATCGAGGGCGGGAGTTTCGACTGGACTGCTCCGGCGATCCAGTACACCTGCGGGACCTGGCGAGACCACTTCTGGGCTTTCTAGTAGAAGGGTCGGCCCTGTGTGCCGAAGGC
>NZ_JBHVET010000299.1:0-9512 GCF_042802135.1 Kitasatospora sp. NPDC057512 | reverse complement strand
GCGGGACGGCCCGGGCCGTCCCGCCGGTCCCACGGCCCCTGCTACAGGCCGCGCAGGGCATGGCGCACCGTCCTGACGTCGAAGCAGTCGTCGCGGACGACGTGGGCCTCGTGGAAGATCCGGCCGGCGAGGAACTCGAGGTCCCCGTCGCCCGTCGGCACGCCCAGCAGGCGGCGCACGTCCTGGCCGATCAACCGGTCGGCCAGCTCGTTCACCAGGGAGTTGGCCTCGTGCAGCGGGGTGGTCGCGGTGATCCGCGTCCGCGTCCGCGCGATCCTGGCCAGGACGTCCCGTACGGCGGCCCCGACGGCCCCGGTCGGGTCCGGCAGGGCGGACACGGCGTCCCGCAGGCCGTCCAGGGACCGCTCGACCGCGGCCAGGTCCGGCGCGGGGTCGCGGAGCGGCTCCAGCAGGTCCAGCAGGGCGGCGGCCAGGTCGGCCCGGGCCTGCTCCGCCGCGGCGGCCTCCTCCCCCGGGTCCACCGAGGAGCCGTGGAGGACGTACCCGGCCCGGAGCAGCAGTCGGGCGTCCTCCTCGTGCGGGAGCCCGGCGAACAGCTCCGGCGGCAGGGCCGCCACCAGTGCGTCCGCCTCGGCCAGCAGGCCCTCCGCCACGTGCTCGGGGTCGAGCCACTCCCGCAGCATCGGCAGCAGCCGGCCGCGCTCCTGCCGGTAGGCGCGGTTGAGCAGTTCGCGGACGGTGTCCCAGGGGATCCGGGACTCCTGCGGGTCCGCCGGCGACCCGGCCCGGACGGCCGAACTCGCGTACGGGGGACGGCCGGTGAGGCCGGTCCCGTCGAACCGGAGGCCCCCCAGCGCGGGCAGCGGCGGCGGCCCGACGGGGACCACCGGCGGCGGGGTCGCGGGCGCCGGGGCGGAGCTGTCGGCGGCCGGGGCGGCCGGGGCGGCCGGGGCCGCACCGAAGGCCGCCAGGGGCAGCGCCGGCGGCACGGCGACCGGCGTGACCGGGGGTACCTCGGTGACGTGCACCTGCTCCTGCTCGACGGGCTCGTGCGGCCCGTCGTCCCCGATCTCCCCGGTCTCCCCGGTCTCCTGGAGCTGCCGCCCGGTGGCCGGGCGCAGCGCCATCAGTGCCGGCTGCTGCCCGGCGGGGCGCGGGCGGCGCTGGTCCTCGAAGGTCTGGCCCGGCGTGCCCTCGAAGCGGACGATCCACCCGTCCTCCAGCGTCACCCGGAGTTCGACACCCGCGAACCGCCCGGTGACCGTGCCCGTCCGCTCGTCCCCCAGCTCGGCCAGGTGCGCCTGCGCGACCATGCGCGCCGCGTGCCCGCCCTCGGCGGCCGTCCACGCGGGAGGCAGCCCGTCGGCCCGCTCGTCCGCGAGGGCGCGGGCGAGGGCCGGGGCCAGGCGCGGCGCGTCGATGCCCGCTTCCTCCAGGTCCTGGAGACGGGTGCGGGTGCGCGGTCGCTCGCCCGTGCCCGGGGTCACCGGGGCGAGCAGCGGCGGCTCCGGCGCGGGCGCGTCGTGCAGCCCGGCGATCAGCTCCGCGGCCTCCGTCAGCCGCGACCGCAGTTGCAGCACGAAGGCGCTCGGGAGGGACGAGACCGGCGGCATCGCGTCCGGGTCGTCCGCCTCGGGCACGAACCGGAGCCGGATGCGGACCGGCCGGCCGCCGGGCTGCGCCGCGGGCGGGAACAGCTCCGCGGCCTGCGCGTCGGCGAGCCGCTGGAGACCGGCCCGCTCCTCGGCGGTCAGGTCGCCGCGGTCCCGTACCTGGACGACCAGTTCGGTGTCGGGCAGGCCGGCACCGCCCGGCCGCACGCGGCGGTAGCCGATGGAGTAGTCGACGGAGTAACCGCCGTCGTCCCGCACCAGGGGACGCTCCCAGACCGGGACCGCCCCGGCCCCGGTCTCCTGACGGGACCGCTGCCAGTCGGTGGGCCGGTGGACGAGGTGCCGCCCGTCCCGGGTGACGCCCTCGATCCACACGTCGCGGGCCGTCCCGACCCAGCGCACGGCGCCGTCCGGCAGCACCTCCTCGAACAGCCTCGACCGGTAGGCCCGGTCGACCTGCTCCAGGACGTCCTCGGCCGCCCAGGCCGCGGGGTAGAAGGTCCGGGCCTCCTGGTTCTCGGGGCGGCGCCACCGGGACGGGAACTCGCTCAGCGGCGAGTTCGGCGCGATCCCCGGGTCCAGGAAGTACACCGGCGCCCGGTAGGTGCCGTTGGCCCGCGGCGGCCGGACCGGCCCGAGGTGCAGGCCGTGGTCCGCCGGGTCCACCGCGCGGGCCCCGCGGATCCGGGCGCGGTGGTGGAAGCCGGTGAGGGTGTGCCGGTCCCCGTAGCGGGTGAGGTCCTCGACCCGGTGGCCGAAGGGCAGCGTGGCGGGCTCGGGCGCGGGGGCCGTCGCGGTGAGTCCGGACTGGTCCTCGGCGGGGCGGAAGGAGGTGAACTCCCCGCTCCGGATCCGGCCTTCGATGCGCACGCCGTCGTACTCGCCGACCCAGCGCTGTGTGAGGTCTCCGCGCCCGCTGATCCCGCCGGTGCGGCGGGCGTGCAGGTAGGCCTGCTGCGCCGCGTACACCGCGTCCTCAGCCGTCCAGTGCGCGGGGAACATCGTCCGAAACCGGTTCGGCGCCGCCTCGCCCGCGTCGGCGCGGTACGTGCCGTTGGGGTTCTCCGCACCGACCCGGGGCAGCCTGCGCCGCCCCGACTCCGCCGGCGGGGTCAGGTACCCGCCCGTCCGGTCCGGCCCGTCGAAGAGCGCGGTCCGCAGGACGTCCTCGTCGAAGGCGGCCCGCACCGGGAACCCACCGGCCGGCACCGGCCGGAGGTCCGTCCGGAAGACCCGGTCGAGGACCGCGCCCAGCTCGTTCAGGTTGTGCGGCCGGAGCGAGACCGCCGGGTTCGCGTCGGCCAGCTCCACGGGGTGCTGGGCGTCGTACCAGACCCGGCCGTAGGTGTCGCGCCCGGGCGCGGTCATCAGACCGAACTCCGGGTGGACGGGCCGCGGGCCGGCCTCCTGGCGCCGGTACTCGTCGGCCAGGCCGAGCAGGTGGCCGACCTCGTGGCCGATCACCCTCGGCGGGGAGTCCACGCCCCAGTGCTGGGCGTGCTCCTGGGAGGTGTACGACCGCACCTCGACGACGTGGTGGGCGCTGTCCCGGTCGACGAACCGGATCGCGACCTCCAGCAGGCTGCCGTCGGGCAGCCGCTGCCCCTGGCCGAAGACGTCCCGGACGCCCGCCTCGGCGTTGAGCCGCACCCGGTCGAGGTCCCGCTCGGTCTCGGCGCGGCTGCCCGTCAGGTCGTCGGCCTCCAGGTGGACCCGCACCGTCAGGACGGTCCTGGTGTCCCCGTCGGCGTCCACCACCCGCCGGACCTCGTACGACTGGATGAACTGGGCCTGGAGCGAGCGCAGGAAGCGGCGGACCGGCGGACGCACCTCCGCCGTGTCCAACACCCGTGCCGGCTCGGCCGGTTCGGTCGCGTCGAAGCGCTGCCCGGGCGCCGCCCAGTAGTCGATGATCTGCCTGTTGCGGACCAGCAGCCGGATCCGGACGCCGCCGTACTCGCCGGTGAGGATCTCGTCCCGGCCGCGGCCGCTCGCCGCCCCGTTCTGCTCCTCGTACACCCACAGGGCGGCGTAGCGGGTCTGCTCCCGGGTCCATTCCGGGGGCAGTCCGAGGCCGCCCTCGCGCCTGGCCTGCTCGCCGAACACGCGCAGCTGGTCCTGGGTGAGCGCCGGGGCCCCGTCGAGCGACGGGACGTCGATCGTGCCGGCGCCCGGCGCGTGGACGGGGGCCGCCAGGCCGCGCTGGTCGCCGGCCGGACGGAAGGCGGTGACCGTCCCGTCCTCGGCCGACCTGCCCTCGATCCGGACGCCCTCGTACACGCCCTGCCAGAAGATCCCGTCCTCGGTCACCTCGAAGTTCCCGTTGCGGACGGCGTCGACGGCCGCCTGCTCGACGGCGTACCGCGCGTCTGCCGCGGTCCAGTGCTCCGGGAACAGGGTGCGCCGTCCTGCGCCGGTCTCCACCAGCAGGGTGCCGTTGGCGTGACGGCGCACCAGCTCCAGCTGTTCGGCCTCCTCCTCGTCGATGGCCGACGGCAGGTGGCCGCCCCGCGTCCCGACGGCCGGGCCCAGTTCGACCTCCAGGACGCCGTCGGCGAACTCCGTCCGGGGCGTCTCGCCGTCCTCGGTGTCGTGCCCGAGGGGGCCCAGCCGGTCGTCCGCGAGGTCGCCGAGGTCGCGCAGGAAGCGCACCGACGGAGCCGGGACGATCCGGGTCGTGCCGCCGCCCGCGTACTCCGTGACGGGGATGCCGAAGGCCCGGCCCAGCTGGTGGACCAGCGCGTCCCGGGAGATCTCCAGGTGCCAGTTCCCACCGTCCTGGGCGACGCTCCGCTCGTGCAGGCGCACCGTGCGGTGCGGATCGCCGGTGGCGTCCACGAACTCCACCCGCACCAGCAGCAGGGTGCCGTCCGGGAGCCGGGTGCGGTTGTCGAACCGCGCGGCGGCGTCCCGGATCCGCGCGCCCAGCGCGGCGACCCTGGCCCGGGCGTTCTCCCCGGTCAGGCCGGAGCCGTCGAGGTGGACGCGCAGGACGAGGAGGGTGACGTCCTCGCCGTCCGGCACGAGCGGGCCGCGCCGGAGTTCGAAGGGCTGCGCCGCCGGGTCGTCCGGTACGACCTCGACCGAGGCGTGGCCCGGCAGCAGCGCGGTCGCCGGGTCCTGCGCCGGCTGCGGGATCGCGCTGGAGGACGAGGAGGACGACGAGGAGGAGGACTCGGGGGCGTGGCGCGGGCCGGTCGGGAAGACCAGGCCCTGGCCGGACGGCTCGGGGACGGGCTTGGTGAACTGGGCCGGGACGCTCCGGCCCGGCAGGCCGCGGAAGTCCACGATCCGTCCGTTCTCGGTCCGGACCTCGATCGGGACGCCGTTGAAGCGGCCCTTCACGACCCCGCGCCGCCGGCCGCGCCAGTTCGCGAGCACCTGGACCGCCGCGTACCTGCCCTCGCCCTGCGTCCAGCCGGACGGCAGGCCCCGCCCCGCGTTCCCCGCGAGCGTCGGGGCGAAGGCCCCGTCGATCATCCACTGCTGCCCCGCCATCTCCGTGACGGTGACCGGGCGGGTGCCCGTTCCGGGCGCCGCGGGCTCCCGCAGCTCCGGCTCGACGAGCGCCCGCGTCCCGTACCCGGCCTGCGCCCTGGCCTTGACCGTGGCCGGGCCCGCGCTGCCCGCGACCGTCGCGGAGAACCCGGGCGCCAACGCCCCGGCCACACCGGGCAGGAGCGTGTCCAGCCCGGCGCCGTCGGCGAGGGAGTCCGCCCCGACCACCGCGCCCGGGAGGGCGGCCGCCTCCGTGTCGACGAAGTCGAGGGTCAGCAGGACCGGCGGGTCGCCGGCGGCGCGGTGCTGCCGGACGAAGTCGTCGGCGGCCCGCTGGAGCCGCTTGCGGGCGGCCGCGACCGCCGCGGGCGTGGTGCCCGCCGCGACCCGCAGGTGCACCGGCGCCGCGACCTCGATGCCCAGCTGTCCGTCCACGGTCCGGACGCGGCGTCCGCGCAGGCCGGGCCCGGTGGACCCGTCCGCCGCCGGGGGCGCGTACCACTCGGTGAGCGGCTGCCGGGCGGTCGGACGGTGGGTCAGGTGTCGGCCGTCCCGGGTGATCCCCTCGATCCGCACGCCGTCGGCCTCGCCCACCCACCGCACGGCGCCGGAGTCCAGCTGCTCGGAGGTGTGCCGGGTCGCGTACGCCCGCTCCACCGCGGACAGGATGCGCGACGGCGTCCACGCCTTCGGGTAGAAGGTGTGGGTCTCCCCGTCCGCGTGCTGGTGCCACCGCGACGGGAACGTCGCCATCGGGGCGCCGGGGGTCACGGCCGCGTCGAGGAACCAGACGTCGGCCCGGTAGGTGCCGTTGTCGTTCTCCGCGAGCACCGAGCCCACCTTGACGCCGTGCGCCGTGGCGGCCGCCTTCTCCGGCTGGGCGTGGACGCCGGTGAGGGTCTGCCGGTCGCCGAACCGGACGAGGTCCTCGACCCTGGCGCCGAAGGCCCCGCCGGTCGGGCGCCACGGCATGTACGCCGGGGTGTCCAGCCCGCTCTGGTCGTCGGACGGACGGAAGGAGACGAACTCCCCCGCCCGGATCAGGCCCTCGATCCGCACCCCGCCGTACTCGCCGACCCAGTGGTGGGAGTGCAGGCCGGTCGCGGTGACCCGGCCGGTGCGCAGGGCGTGCTGGTAGGCCTGCTCGGCGGCGTACACCGCGTCGTCCGCCGTCCAGTGCTCGGGGAACACCGTCCGGTTCCGACGCGGCGCGGGCAGGTCGCCGGCCAGGGCGCCGACGTGCGTGGCCACCGCGTCGGCGGGCCCGCCGACCACCTTGAACGTCCCGTTGCGCTCCTGCGACCCCGGCACCAGCTCCGGCCGGGGACGCTCCGAGCCCCGCGGCGGCACCAGGTGGCCGCCCCGCCCGCCCGGACCGCCGTACAGGGCGCGCCGCAGCACCTCCTCGCGGAACCGGGCCCGGGTCGGCGCGTCGCCGACCGGCGCCGGGCCGCGGTCCTCGCCGAAGGCCTCGTCCACCACGCCGCCGAGCTGCCGCAGGTTGCGGGCGGCCGGCGGGCCGTAGGGGGTGAGGATCTCCAGCGGGCCCTCGTGGAGGTGGTTCATGTCCAGCCAGGGGCGTCCGAACCGGTCGGTCTGGCGGCCGCCCATGATCCCGCTGTCGTCCGGATGGATCGGCCGGGGCGTGGAACCCGCCTCCCGGTACTCGTCGTCCAGGCCGAGCAGGTGGCCGATCTCGTGGGCGATCGTCCGCGCGTCCGTGTTCAGGCCCCAGGTCCGGTGGTTGGCCCGGTCCTGGCGCTCCCGGACGACGACCGTGTGGTGCGCCGTGGAGCGGTCGGGGACGAACTCGACCTCGACCCGCAGCAGGTCGCCGCTGGGCAGCCGCTGCCCGGTGTTGTAGACCTTCTCGACCCCCTCAAGGCCCGTCTGCCGCAGGGCCTCCACGGCCGCGGCCGTCGTCGCGTCCGCGAGGTCCAGCTTCGCTTCGAGGTCCAGGTACAGCCGGACCGTCAGCACCGTCTCGGTGTCCCCGTCCGGCAGCCGGACGCGGCGGGCGTCGAAGGACTCCAACTCCCGGGCGGTGATGGCCCGGGTGAACGCGTCCTGGGGCGGCCTGACCTCCTGCGCGGGGACCAGCACCGCCTCGGGACCGGCCACCGGGGCGGTCAGCTGCGGCCGCAGCTTCTGGTGCGGCTCGCCCCAGACGTCGGTGATGACGCCGTCCTCGACCCGGACGTTCAGCCGCACCCCGGCGAACCGGCCGCGGCGCACCTCGGGGGCCGGGCGGCCCGCGGCCGCCTCGCCCACGACCTCGGCCGTCCCCGTCCGCAGCACGTGGTGGGCGGCGTACCGGGCCTCGGCGGCGCCCCACTCCGGGGGCAGCCCCCGGCCGGGGCGGTCCCAGGCCGGGGCCGTGAACGACGGGCGCAACCCGGCCGTCCAGTCCGCGCCGACGTGGAGCTCCCGCACGGGCGGGGACTTGCGCATCTGTGTCCCCGTCACGAACTCCAGGTCGTGCGTTCCCGCCGCCTCCCTGAACTGCTGCGGCAGCACCTGCGCCAGGGTCGGCACCGCGCCCGGCGCGACCGGGAGCGTGGTGACGCCGTCGCCCGCCTCCTCGGTGAACTCCACGCGCACGTTCAGCAGCCGGTCGTAGGCGCCGACCTGCTGTCCGGCCGTGAAGCCCTCCATGAGCGTCCGCACCTGCTGCCGCACCGCGTCCAGCTCGGCGGGCGTCATGCCCGCGGCCGGATCCAGGTGCAGCCGGACGATGAACTCGAAACCGTCCTGCCCGCTGTCGAACCGCACCCGCTGGAGCAGTACGCCCGCGTACCCGAACAGGTCGACCCGGTCCCCCCGGCCGACCACCGCCTCCTCCTGCCACTCCGCGTACGGCGCGGGGGTGTCGGGGAGCGGGTGGTGGTACAGGATGTAGCCCTGCGAGTCCAGGACCGCCTCCACCCACACGCTCCCGGACCAGCCGACCGCCCGGTTCAGGCCGTCCGACCCCGGCGTGACGCTCGGACCGTTCTGCATCGCCGCCTGGACGTGCCGCAGGACCGTGCCGGCGCTCCAGTCCTCCGGGTAGTACGTCCACTCCGGTGCTCCCACCGGCCGCTGCCAGGCACCCGGGAACTGCGTGATCGGCGCTCCCGGGACCGCCGTCGGCTTCAGCTGCCAGCCACCGTGGTCCCGCACGACCCCGTTGGGGTCGGTCTGCGGGCCCGGGCCGGGGCGCGGCGTACGGTCGGGGCGGAGCGGCGCGGCCGCCGTCCCCTGAGCGGTCAGGAACGGCTGCCAGCCGGGGAAGTTCACCGCGTCCGTCGCCGCGGGCGGCTGCGGCACGACCGACTGCTGGGGCGTGCCGTGGGTCGGCGCGGTGCTGCCGGCCGTCGTGCCGTCGGTACCGCCGGACGGCGCGTGGAACTGCCGACCGGGCGCCCGACCGGCCTGCTCTTCGGCCGTCTCCTCCTGTCCGGTGGTCTCCTCCTCTTCGATCACCTGCTGCTGCCCGGCCGGTGCCGCCGTGAGCACCGTCGTGGCGGGCGGCGGCACGTCCTCGGGCGCCACCAGGCGGACCCGCTCGACGCCCGGCCTGGGCTTGGCCTCGTCCACCTTGACCATCAGGCTGTCGGACCACGGCGGGAGGACGACCGGAGTGCCGACCGGCTTCGTCGCCGCGTCGTACTTCTGGACGGTGCGCCACTGCACCCGTTCCCGCAGCTCGGGGTGCCGGGCCAGGAACCCGATCACGGTGTCCCACAGCAGGTCGGGCCGCGGGTGCCGGGCGACCCTCGAAGCCACCTCGCTCAACGCCAACTTGCCGCTTTGGTACGAGAGTTCGCGGATCAGCGTGTTGATGACGCGACGGGCCGCCAGCAGCGTCGCCTCACGGTCCGGCACCTCGGGCAGCCGGACCTCCTGCGCCGGCCGCTCCCGCGGCACCCAGGTGTTCCCGGTGCCGATCTCGAAGATCTCCGAGGTGACCAGCGGGAGCGCGTCGGGGCCCTTGAGCTCCAGGCCGTGCGCCAGGTCCGCCCAGATGTTGACACCGGTCCCGCTCAGGTACAGGACCGCGTTCTTCTCCCCGTCGTCCGTGTGGCGCTGCGCGTCGGCGGGAATGTTCCCCACCCACTCGTCCGCCTCCTGGAACTCCTTCGCGGTGATCCGTGCCCGGTCACGGGTCTGGAAGTACATCCCACGAACGGTGTTCTCGTGCGAGCTGCGCAGGTAGTTGCGGCGCAGCACCTCCAGGTGCTGCTCCACACCCGGGTGCCTGGCCGGGGCGATCAGCACCGCGTTCGCCATGCCCGCGTTGCCGACCTTCGCGACGGCGAAGCTCTGCCGGGCGTTGACGATCCGCTCGACCTCCGGAGCGGGATCGGCCTGGAGCCGGTTGTCGCCGTCGGTGTAGACCCCGCCGAACCGGCCGAGGACCTCCAGCCGCAGGATGTCGCTCGCCGAGGCGTACCCCTG
>NZ_JBHVET010000298.1:0-9515 GCF_042802135.1 Kitasatospora sp. NPDC057512 | reverse complement strand
GTGTGGGGCGGCGGCCGAAGCGCGCCCCGGGGCGCGCGCTCCACGGCGCGTCCGGATGCGAAGTCCCAGATGAGGAGCAGTACTGATGAGCGCGGACGGCCGCTGGATCCGGCCCGAGTCCACCCGCAAGCCCGTCCTCGGCGGAGCCCGGCCGGGCGGGGTGGCCCTCGGCGAGCGCGGCCGGACGGGCCCCGGGCCGACGCCGGCCTCCCCGGCCGACCGGCGCCGCCGCAGGCCCGGGCCGCCCCGGGTGCCGCACCCGGCCCGGCCGGTGCTGCGGGCGGACTGGCTGCCGCTGCTGGCCGTACTGCTGGTCCAGGCGGCGCTCTCGTACCACCTGATCCTCAGCAACACCGCCTTCATCGACGAGGGCACCTACATCTACGCGGGCTACCAGGAGATCGCGCACCTGCGGCACGGCACCCCGGTGTCGACGTACGAGACCTTCTTCTCCGGCTCCCCGCTGATCTACCCGGTGGTGGTGGCCGTCGCGGACTTCGTCGGCGGGCTGAACGGCGCCCGGTTGCTGAGCCTGGCGTTCATGCTCTCCGCCACCACGGCCGTCCACCTGGCCACCCGGCGGCTGCACGGCTCGCTCGCGGCGTTCTGCGCGGCGGCGGCCTTCGTCGCGCTCGGCCCCACCCAGTTCCTCGGCGGCCTGGCCACCTACGACGCGATGGCGCTGGCGGTCCTCGCCTGGGCCGGGTACTTCGCGGTGCGGCTGACCACGGGCGGCGGGTACCCGAGCCTGGTCGCCTCCGGGCTGCTGCTGGCCCTGGCCGGCGCCACCAAGTACGCCGCGCTGCTGTGGGTGCCGGTGGTGTGCGGCATCGCGGTGCTGGCCGGGCCGCGCGGGTCTCTGCGGAGCTGGGAGGCCTGGCGGCGCGGACTGCTGGTGCTGCTCACCTTCGTGCTGGCGGTCGGCGCGGCGGCGCTGGCGGCCGGTGAGAAGTACGTCAACGGTTTCAACCACACCACGCTCAAGCGCGCCCCGGGCCACGACTCGTACTCCTACGTGGCCTCGGAGGCGGCCCGCTGGGTGGGCCCGCTGCTGGTGGTCGCGCTGGCCGGGGTGCTGGTGCAGCTGGTGCGGGCGCGGCGGCGCGGCGGCGCGGCCTGGCCCGAGTTCTGGCTGGCGCTGTTGCTGCTGCTGGCCGGGCTGATGGCGCCGGTGAACCAGATCCGCATCCACACCTGGCTGTCGCTGCAGAAGCACGTCGACTTCGGCGCCTGGTTCTCCTGCATCGTGGTGGGCCTGGTCCTGGCCCGTACGGCGCTGTGGCTGAAGGGCCGTCTGCACCTGGTGGCCGGGGTGGCGGCCGCCGCCCTGGTGGTCGGCCCGCTCGCCTGGGTGGGCGCGGCCCAGGGCCGGGAGATGTACGGCGAGTGGTCGAACTCGAAGGAGTTCGTCGCCGCCCTGGAGCCGTACATCGTCAAGGGCGACGACCGGTACCTGGTCGAGAACTACAACGTCCCCGCGTACTACCTGCGCAAGCAGACCACCTGGCAGCAGTGGCACGACCTGGTGGCCGTCTTCCGCCGGGACCCGGCCACCGGCGAGATGCAGAACGGGGTGCCCGCGATCCAGGCCGGCATCCAGGCCCACGAGTGGAAGGTCGTGGTCCTGGACTTCACCCAGACCGGGGCCATCGACAAGGCGATCCAGCCCACCCTGAAGGCCTCCGGGTACCGGGTGGTCACCGTGGTGACGAGCGGGAAGCACGGCCGGTACACCGTCTACGTGGCGCCCGGGTACGACAAGAAGCCGTGACGGGCGCCCGGGCCCGCCGTCAGAAGGCCATGGTGTAGACCATCAGGTCCATCCCCGGGTACGGGGCCCAGTCGCGCTCGGGGGAGCGCCGGAAGCCGATGCGCTCGTAGACGCGGTGGGCGGTGGTCATCTCCGGGCGGGTGGAGAAGGCCATGCCGGCCAGGCCGAGTTCGCGGCTGCGGGTGACGGTGGCGCGGACCAGGGCCTCGCCGACGCCGCGGCCGCGGGAGGCGGCGGCGGTGGCGAGCATCCGTATCTCGCCCTCCCGCGGGGTGGCGATGTCCGCCCACTCGGTGCCGCCGACCGCGTAGGTCACGCAGCCGAGGACCCCGGCTCCGGCCGTGTCGACGGCGACCAGGAGCTCGGCCTCGCGGGCCCGTCGTTCGGCGTCGCGCAGCAGGTCGACGTAGCCGCTGGTGGGGTTGGTGAAGCCGTCGCCGACGAAGGCCTCGACGGTGATCCGGCCGGCGTCGGCGAGGTCCTCCGGGAGGGCCTGGCGGATGAGGAAGTCCATTCGGCCAGTGTGCCGGAGCGCTGGTCGGGACGGTCCTCCGGGGTCGAACGGGTCGAACTGGTCGAAGGGGTCGAGCGGTTCGGCGGGGCCGCCTCCGCTGCCGAGTCGGCGGGGCCGTGCAGCCGGTCGGGGCGGGCCGGGTCGGCCGGGTAGCCGCCCGGGCGGTGGTAGTTGTCGCGGCCGGCCGCCGGGCCGTGGGAGGTCTCGCGGCCGATCAGCAGGCCGAGCAGGCCGAAACCGACGACGGCCGCGGTCATCGCGAGTGAGCCGATGAGGGTGTCGCTGTCCATGGGCACCACTGTGGCCGGGCGGCGCCGCGGCCACGAGTGGCAGGAACGACCGATCACCTCGAAATCCTGCCATCCTCCCGCCGTCCCGTTGCTTCCGCCGGGGCGGGCGCCGGGGGCATCCTGGTGGGCATGCTGAAGAACGTGGTCGCGGTGGTGCTGGAGGAGGTCCACCCCTTCGAACTGGGCGTGGCCTGCGAGGTGTTCGGTCTGGACCGCACCGCCGACGGGCTGCCGGGCTACGACTTCGCGATCGCCGGGGCCCGGCCGGGGCCGCACGCCACCCACTCCGGCTTCGCGGTGGACGTCCCGTACGGTCCCGAGCGCCTCGCCGGCGCGGACCTCGCCGTGGTCACCGCGGCGAGCATCCGTCCCGGCTACCCGGAGCCGCTGCTGGCGGCGCTGCGCGGGGTGGTCGAGGGCGGCGGCCGGGTGCTGTCCATCTGCAGCGGCGCCTTCGTGCTGGGCGCGGCCGGGCTGCTGGACGGCCGTCGTGCCGCCACGCACTGGCGGCACAGCGAGGAGCTGGCCGGGCGCTTCCCGCTGACCACGGTCGAGCCGGACGTGCTGTACGTGGACGACGACCCGGTGATCACCTCGGCCGGGACGGCGGCCGGCATCGACGCCTGCCTGCACCTGGTGCGCAAGGTGCAGGGTGCCGAGGTGGCCCGGGAGATCGCCCGCCGGATGGTGGTGGCACCGCACCGGGAGGGCGGGCAGGCCCAGTTCGTGAACCGGCCGCTGCCGGAGGCCGCCGGCGACTCGCTGGCCCCGTTGCTGGACTGGATGCGCCACCACCTGGACGAGGAGGCCACCGTCGAGCAGCTGGCCGCCCGGGCGCACATGTCGCCGCGCACCTTCGCCCGCCGCTTCCAGCAGGAGACCGGCACCACCCCGCACCGCTGGCTGGTCGGGCAGCGGGTGCTGCTGGCCCAACGGCTGCTGGAGTCCACCACGGAGCCGGTGGACGCGATCGCCGCCCGCTGCGGCTTCGGCAACGCGGCCGCGCTGCGGCACCACTTCGGCCGCCGGCTGGGCACCACGCCGCTGGCCTACCGGCGCTGCTTCGCCGACCCGGACCCGGACCCGGACCCGGAGGCGGAGGCGGAGGCGGAGGCGGGCTGAAGGGCCGCAGGGCCGCAGGGCCCGACCGACCGTCAGTCCGCGCCGGCCGTCACTGCGCCCCGGCCGTCAGGTGCCCGACGCCGTTCCAGCCGTCCGGCCGCAGCCGCCCGTCCTGGGCCCGCCAGAGGCTGGTGGAGCAGTTGTGCACCGGCCCGAGCGCGGTGAGCTGGTCCTCGGTGAGCCGGTCCAGCGCGTAGCGGAGCATCAGCACCGTGCAGTCGTGCGCGACCAGCAGGACGGGCCGTCCGGCCTCCTCCTCACAGAGGTCCCGCAGCAGGCTGCGCACCCGCAGCGCGACGTCGGCCCAGGACTCGCCGCCCGGCGGGCGGTAGTACAGCTCGCCCATCTTGCGCCGCCGGGCCGCCTCCTCCGGGTGCTTGGCCTCGATCGCGGCCTTCGGCAGCATCTCCAGGACGCCGAGCTCGCGGTCGCGCAGCCGTTCGTCGTACCGGACGGCCAGGGTGACCGGGACGGAGCCGAGCCCGGCGGCCTGGGCGAGCGCGATCCGGGCGGTCTCGGCGGTGCGCACGTACGGCGAGCACCAGACGCTGCGCGGGCGGTCGGCGCTGGGCAGGCCGGCCCACCAGTGGCCGAGCGCCTGGGCCTGCTGCCGGCCCTGCAGCGACAGCGGGATGTCGGCGTCGCGGCAGCTGATCGGGACACTGAGCGCTCCGGCGGCCTCGGCCAGCTGGAACTCGACGTTGGCGGTGGACTCCCCGTGCCGGGTGGCGATCAGCACGGACGGCAGCCGGCCGGCCGTCGACGGGCGGTGGGCGGTGGCGTGCTGGCCCTGGCCGGTGGCGTGCGGCCCGTGGCCGCCGGTGTGCTGACCCTGGGTGGTGCCGTGCTGGCCCTGCGCGGTGACGTGGTGGTGCTGGCCCTGCGTGGACTGGTGCTGGCCGTTGAGGGTGGTGCCGAGTTCTGCCATGGCCGCGAGCTCCCCGTGGTCGATCAGGTCCCGGCCGGATGCCGGTCCGGTCTGGTGGTGCCCGGCGTGCACGCCTGTTCATACATATGATCGCGCCGCCTTCTCCAGTGTTCACGGAGAAGGCGGCGCGATCACAGGGCGCGTACCGCGCGAATCAGTGCGCCGCTACAGGCTCCGGCGCGTTCTTCAGCTCGTCGTCGCCGGCTTCGGCGCTGTAGTCGGACGGCCTGGTCTCGTCCGGGCCGTCCGGCGCCTTGACCGCCCGCAGCACCAGGGTGAGCGCCACCGCGACGACCAGGTTGAGGGCGAAGGCCGTCACGCCGATGTAGCCGATCTCGCCGATGCCGGGGATCTCGGCCGCGTTGCCGCCGAAGTGTTTGGTGGCCGGGCTGGCGATCCCGTACGCCTTCCAGGTGCCGTACACCATGCCGGCCGCCCAGCCGGCGAACAGCGCCCAGTGGTGGAACCAGCGGGTGAACAGGCCGCCGACGATCGCCACGAAGGTCTGCAGGATCCACAGGCCGCCCAGCAGCTGGAGGTTGATCGCGGCCTGCTTGTCCATGCCGAGCACGAAGACCAGCGCGCCGACCTTCACCAGCAGCGAGACCAGCTTGGCGATCCGGGTCTCGTCGGCGGGGGTGGCGGCGGGCTTGAGCCACTCCTTGTAGACGTTGCGGGTGAACAGGTTGGCCGCCGCGATGGACATGATGGCGGCCGGCACCAGCGCGCCGATGCCGATCGCGGCGAAGGCCACGCCGGTGAACCAGTCCGGGAACATGTCCGCGAACAGCTGGGGCACCGACAGCTGGGCGTTGTAGCCCTTGACGCCCTTGCCGACGCCCGCCGCGAGCGCCATGAAGCCGAGCAGCGCCAGCAGGCCCAGCATCAGCGAGTAGGCGGGCATGATCGCCATGTTGCGGCGCACGGTCTTGCGGGACTTGGAGGCCAGCACGCCGGTCACCGAGTGGGGGTACATGAACAGCGCCATCGCCGAGCCGAGGGCGAGCGTGGCGTACGTCCACTGCTTGTTCTCGGGGATGGTCAGCGAGCCGCCCTTGACCTCCTTGAAGTGCTGCGAGGCCGCGTCGAAGATGTGCCCGTAGCCGCCGAGCCGGATCGGGATGTAGATCACCGCGACGATGATCACGATGTAGACCAGGGCGTCCTTGACGAAGGCGATCAGCGCCGGGGCGCGCAGGCCGGAGGAGTAGGTGTAGGCGGCCAGCACGCCGAAGGCGATGAACAGCGGCAGGTCCTTGACGAACCAGTTGGCGTTCTCCCCGCCGCCGACCCCCAGCACGTCCAGCACGGCCTGGATGCCGACGAGTTGCAGGGCGATGTACGGCATGGTGGCCAGGATGCCGGTGAGCGCGACCACCAGCGACAGCGGCCGCGAGCCGTACCGGCCGCGCACGAAGTCGGCCGGGGTCACGTAGCCGTGCACCCGGGAGACGGACCAGAGCCGGGGCAGGAAGAGGAAGACCAGCGGGTAGGCGATGATCGTGTACGGCACCGCGAAGAAGCCCGCCGCGCCGGTCGCGTACACCGCGGCCGGGACGGCGACGAAGGTGTACGCGGTGTAGAGGTCGCCGCCGAGCAGGAACCAGGTCACCCAGGTCCCGAAGCTGCGGCCGCCCAGGCCCCACTCGTCCAGGTGCGCGGCGTTGTCCGCGCGGCGCCAGCGCGAGGCGAGGAAGCCCATCACGGTGACCAGGGCGAAGAACAGCACGAAGACCACGAGGGCCGGCACGTTGACGTCCTTCATCGCGCACCGCCCTTCCGGGCCGCCTTGCGGGCCTTCTCGTCCCGGGTGATCAGCAGGTAGGCGGCGACCGTGAACACGGCCGACACCGGCACCCAGAGCAGCTGGTACCAGTAGAAGAACGGCACCCCGGCCACCGCCGGGTCGCTCTTGTCGTACGAGGACACCCAGAGCGTCGCGACGATCGGCACGAGCAGGGCGAGGCCGGCCAGCACCCGCTCGGGCGTCACGGCCGGGACGGGCCTCCCGGCTGGCTCGGGCATGACATCTTCGACGCTGGGGGGATCAGAGGGCATCTTCGGCTCCGCTCCGGAGGGGTTCCCCGTCGGCGCCGCAGCCCGGTCGGCGCCGAGCGCCGCACGGGCCCGCCGAGCAGCACCATCGGTGATCGGCAGTCAGGTCAGTACGGCTGCGCAATCTAGGGCATGGGGTGATCCATGTCACCGGGATTGACCGAACTTCCCGTCATTCGGACGTGACCGACCGGACTCCGCCCCCGAGGGGCGCGAAACGCACGACCGCCGAGGGGCGCGAGAGTCACCGCCGTCGCGGGAGGTGGAGAGGCCGCCGAGGCGCGCGAGAGGAGCGCGAGAGGAACGCGAAGGGCACCGGCGCGCGGGTCGCGTGCGCCGGTGCCCGGAGTGCGGTGGGGGAGTGCGGCTACTCCGGACGCTTCAGTCGGGTGATGAACTTGTAGCGGTCGCCGCGGTAGATGGAGCGCACCCACTCGACCGGGGCCCCGTCGTTGTCGAAGGAGTGCCGGGAGAGCTGGAGCATCGGCAGGCCGAGGTCGGAGCCGAGCAGGCCGGCCTCGCGCGGGTTGGCCAGGGTGGTCTCGATGGTCTCCTCGGCCTCGGCCACGGTGACCCCGTAGACCTCGCGCAGCGCCGCGTACAGGGAGGTGTGCTTGGCCAGGTTGCGGCGCAGGGCCGGGAAGCGCTTGGCGGAGAGGTGGGCGACCTCGATGGCCATCGGGTCGCCGTTGGCCAGCCGCAGGCGCTCGATCCGCAGCACCCGGCCGCCGGGCTTGATGTCGAGCAGCGGGGCGAGCCGGTCGTCGGCGGTGATGTAGCCGATCTCGATCAGCCGGGAGGCGGGCTCCAGGCCCTGGGCCCGCATGTCCTCGGTGTAGGAGGTCAGCTGGAGGGCCTGGGCGACCTTGGGCTTGGCGACGAAGGTGCCCTTGCCCTGGATGCGCTCCAGCCGGCCCTCGACGACCAGCTCCTGGAGGGCCTGGCGCACGGTGGTGCGGGAGGTGTCGAACTGGGCGGCGAGCGCGCGCTCGGGCGGCACCGGGGTGCCGGCGGGCTGGGTCTCGGTGAGCTGGAGCAGGTGCCGCTTCAGGCCGTAGTACTTGGGGACGCGCGCGGTCGGGTCGGTGCCGGCCTGCGTCGGGAGGCTGTTCACCTCGGGGTCGTTGACCTGGGCGGTGGATCCCCCGTCGCTGCTCATCGGACCTGTTCTCCCGCTTCTCGCGAGGCCTACGGCGACCCCGCCACATCGTTAACGGCTCACATCGTTGCATGTATGGCTACGGAACGAATACCTCATCACGCGATGAACGATGTGCGGTGTCGGCTTGATAACGGGTGGTCGAGAACGGTCGGACAGCCGTTGACAGGCCCATTGGTCTAGGCCAAGCTCCAGGCAGCTGGTCTACACCACTAGGCCGGTAGCTATGAATCCCCCCACCCGTTCGAAGGGGTCCGCGGCACCTTTCCCCCCGCTTTGTGTGGGTCTGCCGCTGCCGCCCGACGGGGGTAACCCAGGCATCCCTCAGGAGGATGGCGTAATGAAGCGTCAGCTCATCGCGGCGGTCGGCGTCGCAGCAATGGTCGTCGGCCTGGCGGCTTGCAGCTCGGACGGCAAGAAGAGCGAGGGCGACTCGGGGTCGTCCTCCGCCTCCGCGGCGGACAAGTACAAGGGCAAGACGCTCAAGGTGTGGACCATGACCGGCTCCGCCCCGAAGGGCTGGACCGACGCGGTCAAGACCGAGTTCGAGACCACCTACCCGGGCTCGAAGGTCGAGTACGCCACCCAGGAGTGGGGCGGCATCGGCGCCAAGATCACCGCCGCGCTGTCGGAGGGTTCGGTCGACGTCCTGGAGGTCGGCAACACCCAGACCGCCGGCTACGCCTCCTCGGGCGGCCTGCTGGACCTCACCAAGGAGAAGGCCGCCCTGGGCGGCGATGCCTGGCCCGCCAACCAGAACGAGTCCGCCGTCCTGGACGGCAAGCAGTACGCCGCCCCGTGGTACGTCACCAACCGCGTGGTCGCCTACAACAAGGACCTCTGGACCAAGGCCGGCCTGACCGACACGCCGAAGACCCTGGACGAGTTCTACACCGACCTGGAGAAGCTGAAGGGCACCCCGGGCGTCGTCGACCCGATCTACATGCCCGGCCAGGAGTGGTACGTCTACTTCGGTCTGCTCACCAGCGAGGGTGGCAAGATCGCCAAGAAGGACGGCGACAAGTGGGTCGGCGGCCTGGGCTCGCCCGAGAGCCAGAAGGCCTTCGAGACCTACAAGAAGCTCCAGGGCTACTCGGCCACCGGTCCGAAGGACAAGGACGAGGCCACCCCGCAGCAGAAGGACGTCTTCGCCCAGGGCAACATCGGCGCCATGATCGGCCTCGGCTGGGAGCTGCCGGACGAGAAGGCCATGCCGAAGGACAAGATCGGCTACTTCGCGCTCCCCGGCAAGACCGCCGACAAGCCCACCGGCGTGTTCCTCGGTGGTTCGAACCTCGCGATCGCCTCGCAGAGCAAGAACACCGACATGGCCAAGGACTACCTGAAGATCGCCCTCAACGACAAGAACGAGGGTCTGTTCGCCGCCGCCGGCATCACCACGAACAAGCCCGCGCTGAACGCCGGCATCCAGGGCGACTTCGCCAAGGCCGCCCAGCAGGGCGCCACCGTCGGCGCGATCACCCCGAACACCCCGAACTGGTCCAGCGTCGAGGACAACCCGAACCCGGTCAAGGAGTTCCTGACCGCCGTCCTCCAGGGCGGCGACTTCGCCTCCACGGCCGCGAAGTACGACGAGGTCATCGCGAAGAAGCTCAACCAGAAGCAGTAAGCACCCGGGACCCGTCCCCGGACCTCCCGCAGGCGGGAGTCCGGGG
>NZ_JBHVET010000297.1:0-9518 GCF_042802135.1 Kitasatospora sp. NPDC057512 | reverse complement strand
CCCCGACACCCGCCCGACCCTCACCGAACTGGTCGACGCCCAGGTCGCCCGCACCCCGGACGCCCCCGCCCTGTACGCCGAGGGCACCACCCTCACGTACGCCGAACTGGACGCCCGCGCCAACCGGCTGGCCCGGGTGCTGGCCGCCCGCGGCCTGGGCACCGAGGACGTCGTCGCGCTGGCCCTGCCGAAGTCCCCCGAGGCGATCGCCGCGATCCTCGCCGTCGCCAAGACCGGCGCCGCCTGGCTGCCCGCCGACCCGGCCTACCCGGCCGAGCGGCTGCGCCACATGCTGACCGACTCCCGCGCCGCGCTGGTGCTCACCACCGCCGCGGCCGCCGCCCAGCTGCCGGAGACCGGCGCCCCCCGGCTGCTGCTCGACTCCGCCGAGCACCTCGCCGACCTCGCCGCGCGCTCCGGGAACCGCTTCACCGCCGCCGAGCGGGTGCGGCCGGTGAGCGCGCCGAACACCGCGTACGTCATCTACACCTCCGGCTCCACCGGCGTGCCCAAGGGCGTGGCCGTCACCCACACCGGGCTGCCCAGCATGGTCGGCACCCAGGTCGCCGCCACCGGGGTCGGCCCCGGCAGCCGGGTCCTCCAGGCCTCCTCGCTCAGCTTCGACGTCTCGGTCTCCGACCTGTCCGTCGCGCTCACCACCGGCGCCGCCCTGGTGCTGCCGCGCGAGCAGAGCCAGCTGGTCGGAGAGCCGCTGGCCGCCCTGATCGACCAGTACGGCGTCACCCACGCCGACGTCGCCACCGCGATGATCTCCACCCTGCCCGACCTGCCGATGCCCTCGCTGCGCACCCTGATCGGCGGCGGCGAGGCGGTCTCCCGCGAGCTGGCCGCCCGCTGCGGCCGCGGCCGGCTGATGCTCAACAGCTACGGGCCGACCGAGGCCACCGTCATCGTCAGCATGAGCGAGCCGCTCACCGGCGAGGAGCTGCCCCCGATCGGCCGGCCCTGCCAGGACGTGCGCATCCACGTGCTGGACGAGCACCTGCGGCAGGTCGAGCCGGGCACCGTCGGCGAGCTGTACCTGGCCGGCCCGCACCTGGCCCGCGGCTACCTGAACCGCCCGGGCCTGACCGCCGAGCGCTTCGTGGCCGACCCGTACGGCGAGCCCGGCGAGCGGATGTACCGCACCGGCGACCTCGGCAGCTACCGCCCGGACGGCCAGCTGGACTTCCTCGGCCGGGCCGACGACCAGGTGAAGATCCGCGGCTTCCGGGTGGAGCTCGGCGAGATCGAGCAGACCCTCTCCGCCCACCCCGAGGTGCGCCAGGCCGTGGTGCTGGTCCGCGAGGACC
This sequence comes from Kitasatospora sp. NPDC057512, assembly GCF_042802135.1. Classification (NCBI taxonomy): domain Bacteria; kingdom Bacillati; phylum Actinomycetota; class Actinomycetes; order Kitasatosporales; family Streptomycetaceae; genus Kitasatospora; species Kitasatospora sp. NPDC057512. The sequence continues at coordinate 8,205 of NZ_JBHVET010000297.1, read as the reverse complement.
GCCCGGGCGAGCGCCGCCTGGTCGGCTACACCGTCGGCGCCGCCGACCCGGCCGAGCTGCGGGCGTACTGCGCCGAGCGGCTGCCCGACCACATGGTGCCCGTCGTCGTGGTGCTCGACCGGCTGCCGCTCACGCCCAACGGCAAGGTGGACAAGCGCGCCCTGCCCGCGCCGGTGTTCGGCGCCGGCGAGGAGGACGGCCGCGCCCCCGCCGGCGAGCTGGAGCACACCCTGGTCCGGCTGTTCGGCGAGGTGCTGAGCCTGCCCCGGGTGGGCGTCACGGACTCCTTCTTCGAGCTCGGCGGCGACTCCATCGTGGCCATCCAGCTGGTCTCCCGGGCCCGGCACGCGGGCCTCCAGCTCACCCCCCGCGAGGTGTTCCTCGCCCCGACCGTCGAGAAGCTGGCGCTGATCGCCCGTCCGCTGGAGGGGCCGGTCGTCGTCGAGCCCGCCGGGGCCGGCCTCGGCGAGGTGCCGCCGACGCCCATCGTGCACTGGCTGGCCGCCCAGCACGGCGCGGTGGAGAGCTTCTACCAGTCCACCCTGCTCACCCTGCCCGCCGGCACGACGCAGGAGCACCTGGGCACCGCCGTCCAGGCCCTGCTCGACCACCACGACCTGTTCCGCGCCCGCACCTCCCCGCTCGCCGAGCGCCCGTGGACGCTGCACGTGCCCGAGCCCGGCGCCGTCCCCGCCGACGGCGTGCTGCGCCGGGTCGAGGGCCGGGCCGACGCGGAGGCACTGCGCGCCGAGACCGCGGCCGCCCGCGAGCGCCTGTCGCCCGAGGACGGCCGGATGGTCCAGGCCGTGCGCTTCGACGCCGGCCCGGAGCAGCCCTCGCAGCTGCTGCTGGTGATCCACCACCTGGTGGTGGACGGCGTCACCTGGCGCATCGTCGAGGAGGACCTGCTCGGCGCGCTCGCCGCGCTCCGCGAGGACCGCGCCGTCGAGCTCGCCCCGGTGCCCACCTCCTTCCGCCGCTGGGCCCAGCGCCTCACCGTCGAGGCCAACACCGACCGCCGGGCCGCCGAACTCCCGCTCTGGCAGGCCGCGTTGGCCACCCCGGACCCGCTGCTCGGCGACCGCCCGCTGGACCCGGCCCGGGACACCTACGCCACCGAGGGCCTGCTGCGGCTCGTGCTGCCCGCCGCGACCACCCAGGCGCTGCTCACCAAGGTCACCGCCGCCTACCACGCCCAGGTCAACGACGTGCTGCTGACCGGGCTGGCGCTGGCCCTCGGCCACTGGCGCGGGCAGGAGACCACCGGGCCCGACGGCGCCGTGCTGGTCACCGTGGAGGGCCACGGCCGCGAGGAGGTCGTCGACGGCGTCGACCTGCACCGCACCGCCGGCTGGTTCACCTCCGTCTACCCCGTCCGGCTCGCCCCCGGGGCGCTGCCCTGGTCCGAGGTCACCGCGGCCGGCCCCGCGCTCGGCCGGGCCCTCGGCCGGGTGAAGGAGCAGCTGCGCGCCGTCCCCGACAACGGCATCGGCTTCGGCCTGCTGCGCCACCTCAACCCGGACACCGCCGCCGCGCTGGCGGGGCACGCCGACCCGCAGATCGAGTTCAACTACCTGGGCCGCTTCGCGCCCGAGGGCGTCACCGCCGAGGACGTGCTCGCCGGCACCGAGGCGATGTCCGAGGGCGCCGCGACCGGCCTCGCCCTCGGCCGGGTGCTCGGCCTGGACGCCACCACCGTGGACACCCCGCAGGGCCCGCTGCTGGTCGCCCAGTGGTCCTACGCCACCGGACTGCTCTCCGAGGAGCGGGTGCAGGCCTTCGCCGAGGCCTGGTTCGCCGCGCTGAGCGCGCTCGCCGAGCACGCCGAGCGGCCGGACGCCGGCGGGCACACCCCCTCCGACTTCCCGCTGGTCGCCGTCACCCAGGACGAGCTGGACGGGCTCGCCGCCCACCACGCCCCCGCCCGCCTGGTGGACGTCTGGCCGACCTCGCCGCTCCAGCAGGGCATGGCCTTCCACTCGGCGTACGACGCCGACGGCGCGGACGTCTACACCTCGGTGGTCACCTTCGACCTCACCGGCCCGGTGGACGCCGACCGGCTGCGCGCCGCCGCCGAGGCGCTGCTGGTGCGCCAGCCCAACCTCAGGGCCGCCTTCCACCAGCGGCACGACGGCCCGCCGGTGCAGGTCGTCCCGGACGGTGTCGAACTTCCCTTCACCGTCGTCGACTTGACCGGCCACGCCGACCCCGAGGCGGAGGCCGGGCGGATCGCCGCCGCCGAGTACGGCCGCCGCTTCGACCTCGACCGGCCGCCGCTGCTGCGCTACACCCTGCTCCGGCTCGCCCCCGGGCGCCACCAGCTGATCGCCTCCGCGCACCACATCCTGCTGGACGGCTGGTCCACCCCGCTGTTCGCGGAGGAGCTGTGGGCGCTGTACTTCGAGCAGCCGATGGCCCCGGCCGCCCCGTACCGCGAGTACCTGCGCTGGATCACCCGGCGCGACGGCGACACCGCCCGCGCCGCCTGGGCCCAGGCCCTGGCCGGCGCCGACGAGCCCACCCTGCTCGCCCCCGGCCGCTCGGCGGCCGTCCCGCAGCTGCCGCTGCGCCTGCACACCGGGCTCTCCCCGGAGGCCACCGAGGCCCTCGCCCGCACCGCCCGCCGCTACGGCGTCACCCTCAACACCCTGGTCCAGGCGGCCTGGGGCGTGCTGCTGGCCCGGCTCACCGGGCGCGAGGACGTGCTGTTCGGCACCACCGTCTCCGGCCGGCCGCACGACCTGCCGGGCGTGGAGCGGATGATGGGCCTGCTCATCAACACCGTGCCGGTGCGGGTGCGCCTGGACCAGGCGGAGAGCTGGGGCCAGCTGCTGCTGCGCCTCCAGCACGAGCAGTCCGCGCTGCTGGACCACCAGCACCTCAGCCTCACCGAGATCCAGCAACTCGCCGGGATGGGCAGCCTGTTCGACACCGTCACGGTGTACGGCAACTACCCGGACCCGTCCGCGCTGGACGACGCCGACCCGAGCGGCGCCACCCGCGTCACCCTGGTCGAGGACGTCGACAGCGCCCACTACCCGCTGGTGCTGGCCCTCACCCCCGGCGACGGCCTCCAGCTGCGGCTGGACCACCAGCCGGACGCCTTCACCACCGGGGAGGCCCGCGCCCTGCTGGACCGCTTCCTCGCCCTGCTCGACCGGATCGTCGCCGACCCCGCCGAACTCGTCGGCACCGTCGAGGTGTTGACCGCGGCCGAGCGCGCCGAGCTGGTCACCGACTGGAGCGGCACCAGCACCCCGCTGCCGGAGGGCTCGCTGCCCGAGCTGTTCGAGGCGCGGGCCGCCGCGACCCCGGACGCGATCGCGCTCACCGCGGACGACGCCGAGCTGACCTACGCCCAGCTCAACGCCCGGGCCAACGGCCTGGCGCTGCGGCTGGTCGAGGCCGGGGTGGTCCGGGAGACGCCGGTCGCGCTGATGATCGACCGCTCGGCCGCCCAGGTGGTGGCGATCCTGGCCGTGCTCAAGGCCGGCGGCCTGTACGTCCCGCTGGACGACGCCCAGCCCGCCGACCGGCTGCGGACCGTCCTCGACGACGCCGGGGCCGCCCTGGTGCTGGCCGACGCCGCGCACCGCGAGCACCCCGCGCTGGCCGGGCTGACGGTGCTCGACCCGCACGCCGAGGAGCACCCCGAGAACCTCGGACTGCCGCAGCGCGCCGACCAGTTGGTGTACGTGATGCACACCTCCGGCTCGACCGGCGTGCCCAAGGGCATCGCCGTCACCCACCGCGGGGTGGTGGACCTCGCGCTCGGCGGCCAGTTCACCGGCGGCGGCCACGAGCGGCTGCCGGTGCACGCGCCCTCCGCCTTCGACGCCTCCACCTACGAGATCTGGACCCCGCTGCTCTCCGGCGGCCAGCTGGTGATCGCCCCGGCCGGCCGGCTCGGCATCGCCGAGCTGGCGGCGGTGATCGGCCACGAGCGGACCACCTCCGCCTGGATCAGCGTCGGCCTCTTCAACGTGCTGGCCGCCGAGGCCCCGGAGACCTTCACCGGGCTGCACGAGGTGTGGACGGGCGGCGACATCGCCTCGCCGGTCGCCATGCGGCGGGTGCTGGACAGCTGCCCCGGGCTGCGGCTGGTCAACGTCTACGGGCCGACCGAGACGACCACCTTCGCGACGCACTTCCCGATGACCTCCGCCGCCGAGGTGCCGGCCGTCGTGCCGATCGGCCGGCCGCTGCCCAACAACCGGCTGTACGTGCTGGACGCCGGGCTGCGCCCGGTGCCGGTCGGCGTGCCCGGCGAGCTGTACATCGGCGGCTCCGGCCTGGCCCGCGGCTACGTCCGCCGCCCCGGCCTGACCTCCGAGCGCTTCGTGGCCTGCCCGTTCGGCGAGCCCGGCGGGCGGATGTACCGCACCGGCGACGTGGTGCGCTGGACCCCCACGGGCGAACTGGAGTTCGTCGGTCGAGCGGACGACCAGGTCAAGCTGCGCGGCTTCCGGATCGAACTCGGCGAGGTGGAGGCGGCGTTCACCGCCCACCCGGCGGTCGGCCAGGTCTGCGTGGCGGTCCGCCAGGACCAGCCCGGCGACAAGCGCCTGGTCGCGTACGTCACCGGCGCGGTGCGGGCCGACGAGCTGCGCGACTTCGTCACCGAGCGGCTGCCCGGCTACATGCTGCCCGCCGCGATCGTCGTCCTCGACGAGCTCCCGGTGAACCCCAACGGCAAGGTGGACCGCAAGGCCCTGCCCGCGCCCGACTACAGCGGCGCCGACGGCGGGCGCGAGCCGCGCGACGCCACCGAGCAGGCCCTGTGCGCGCTGTTCGCCGAGGTCCTCGGGCTGGCCCGGATCAGCATCGACGACAACTTCTTCGACCGCGGCGGCCACTCGCTGCTCGCCACCAAGCTGGTCAGCCGCATCCGCGCCGGCCTCGGCGCCGAGCTGCCGATCCGCACGCTCTTCGACAACCCGACGGTGGCCCTGCTGGCCGCCGCCCTGCCCGACTCCGCGGCGGCCCGCCCGGCCCTGCGGCCGGCCGAGCGGCCGGAGCTGGTGCCGCTCTCCTCCGCCCAGCAACGCCTGTGGTTCATCGAGCAGTTCGAGGGCCCGAGCGCGCTCTACAACACCCCCGTCGCGGTCCGGCTCACCGGCGCCGTCGACCTGCCCGCCCTGGAGCAGGCCGTCCGGGACGTGGTGGACCGGCACGAGGTGCTGCGCACCGTCTTCCCGACCGTCGACGGCCAGCCGCACCAACAGGTCGTCGAGGCGGGCGAGTTGTCGCTGCGCCAGGTGCGGGTGGCCGACGAGGGGCAGCTGCGGACGGCCCTGGTCGCGGCCGGCGAGGAGGTCTTCGACCTCGCCCACGACCTGCCGGTGCGCGCCACCCTGCTGTCGCTGCCGCACGACGAGCACGTCCTGCTGGTGCTGATGCACCACATCGCCAGCGACGGCTGGTCGGTCGGGCCGCTCTTCCGCGACCTCGCCGAGGCCTACCAGGCCCGGACCGCCGGCGCCGCGCCCACCCGCGCACCGCTGCCGGTGCAGTACGCCGACTACACTCTCTGGCAGCGCGAGCTGCTCGGCACCGACGAGCGGCCCAGCGCCCTGCTGACCGACCAACTCGCCTACTGGCAGCAGGCCCTGGCCGATGCCCCGGAGGAGCTGGCGCTCCCGTACGACCGTCCGCGCCCGGCCGTACCGGGGCACCAGGGCGGCCTGGTGGAGGTCGCCGTCGACGCCGAACTGCACGGCGCGCTCGTCGAGTTGGCGGCGGCGCAGAACGCCAGCCTGTTCATGGCGCTGCAGGCCGCGGTCGCCACCCTCTACACCCGCCTCGGCGCCGGCACCGACCTGCCGCTCGGCACCCCGGTCGCCGGCCGCACCGACGAGGCCCTGGACGACCTGGTCGGCTTCTTCGTCAACACCCTGCTGCTGCGCACCGACACCTCCGGCGACCCCACCTTCCGCGAACTGCTGGACCGGGTCCGACGCGCCGACCTGGACGCCTACGACCACCAGGACATCCCCTTCGAGCGCCTGGTCGAGCACCTCAACCCCACCCGCACCCCCGCCCGCCACCCGCTCTTCCAGACCCTGGTGGCGCTGGAGAGCCGGGTCACGGTGCCGACCGAGTTCGGCGGCCTGGGCTGCGCGGAGCACCCCTTCGAGCTGGACGTGGCCAAGTTCGACCTGTCCTTCCGCTTCACCGAGCAGGGCCCGCAGGCGGGCCTGACGGTGGCGGTCGAGTACGCGGTCGACCTCTTCGACCACACCACCGCCACCGCCCTCGGCGAGCGCCTGCTGCGCGTGCTGCGGGCCGCCGCGACCGCCCCGGACGCCCCGATCGGCGGCATCGGGATCCTCGACCCGGCCGAGCGCGAGCAGCTGCTCACCGGCTGGAACGACACCGCCGCGCCCGTCCCGGACGCGACCCTGCCGGAGCTGTTCGAGGCGCGGGCCGCCGCCACCCCCGACGCGCCGGCCGTGGTCTTCGGCACCGAGCGGCTGAGCTACGCCGAACTGGACTCCCGGGCCGAGCACCTGGCGGCCCACCTGGCCGGCGCCGGGGTCGGCGCCGAGACGCCGGTGGTCCTGCTGATGGACCGCTCCGCCGACCTGCTGACGGCGATCCTCGCGGTGGCCAAGGCGGGCGGCACCTACGTCCCGCTGGACGACCGGCACCCGGCCGAGCGGCTGCGGCGGATCACCGCCGAGACGGCCGCGGCGCTCGTCCTGGTCGACCCGGCGCACCGCGACCACCCGCTGGCCGCCGACGCCCCCTGCCCCGTCCTGCCGCTCACCGAGGGCTGGTTCGACGGTCCGCGCGAACGGCGCGCCCACCGGGCCGCGCCCCACCCGGAGCAGCTCGCGTACGTGATGTTCACCTCCGGCTCCACCGGGGAGCCCAAGGGCATCGCGATCAGCCACCGGGACGTGGTGCAGCTCGCCACCGACCCGTGCTGGCGGCACGACGAGGGCCTGCGGGTGCTGTTCCACGCGCCGCACGCCTTCGACGCCTCGACCTACGAGATCTGGGTGCCGCTGCTCTCCGGCGGCCGGGTGGTCGTCGCGCCGCAGGGCGACCTGGACGCGGCCGCCATCCGCGGGCTGGTCCGCGAGCACGCGCTCACCCACGTCCACGTCACCGCCGGCCTGTTCCGGGTCATCGCGGAGGAGGACCCGGGCATCTTCGCCGGTGTGCGCGAGGTGCTGACCGGCGGCGACGTGGTCTCCGCCCCGGCCGTGCGCCGGGTGCTGGAGGCCGTCCCCGGCATCGCGGTGCGGGCCCTGTACGGGCCGACCGAGACCACCCTGTGCGCCACCCAGTACCCGATGCCGGACGCCGCGGCGGTGCCGAACGTGGTGCCGATCGGGCGCCCGCTGGCCAACACCCGGCTGTACGTGCTGGACGCCGCGCTCCAGCCCGTCCCGGCCGGGGTGGCGGGCGAGCTGTACATCGCCGGGGCCGGCCTGGCCCGCGGCTACGTCGGCCGCCCGGCGCTCAGCGCCGAGCGCTTCGTCGCCTGTCCCTTCGACGGGTCCGGCGGCCGGATGTACCGCACCGGGGACCTCGCCCGCTGGACGGCGGACGGCGTCCTGGAGTTCCTCGGCCGGGCCGACGACCAGGTCAAGATCCGCGGCTTCCGGATCGAACTCGGCGAGGTGGAGGCCGCGTTCACCGCCCACGAGGGCGTCGGCCAGGCGCTCGCGGTGGTCCGTGAGGACCAGCCTGGCGACAAGCGCCTGGTGGTGTACGCCACCGGCAAGGCCACCGACGGCGAGCTGCGCGCCTTCGTCGCGGACCGCCTCGCCGCCTACATGCTCCCGGCCGCCGTGGTCGTCCTGGACAGCCTGCCGGTCACGGCCAACGGCAAGGTCGACCGCAGGGCCCTGCCCGCGCCCGAGTACGCCGGGGCGGCCGAGGGCCGCGCCCCGCGCACCGAGCGCGAGCGGGAGCTGTGCGCCCTGTTCGCCGAGGTGCTGGGCGTGGAGACGGTCAGCATCGACGACCGGTTCTTCGACCTCGGCGGCCACTCCCTGCTCGCCACCCGGCTGGTCAGCCGGATCCGCGCCACCCTCGGCGCGGAACTGCCGATCCGCACGCTGTTCGACGCGCCCACGGTCGCCGCCCTCGCCGCCGTCCTGCCCGGGGGCGAGGCGGCGCCCGCGCCGAAGAAGGCCCGCCCGGCCCTGCGGCCGATGCGCCGCCCGAGCGGCCAGGCCTGACCCGCGGCAG
>NZ_JBHVET010000296.1:0-9492 GCF_042802135.1 Kitasatospora sp. NPDC057512 | reverse complement strand
GTGGACGGCCGCCCGCGGCGTCAGCGCAGCAGCCCGGCGTCCATCCCGGTCGACTCGGCCGGCAGGGCGACCAGCCCCAGCTCGGCCGGCGAGGCCAGCCGCGGGTGCGCGGGCAGCACCCGGACGGTGTACCCGAACGGGCCGGTCCGGCAGAGCTCCAGCGAGCCCTCGTAGCGGATCCGGCCGTCCAGGTCGGGCCCGCCGACCGGCTTGAGGGCGAGCAGGCAGGCGTCCGAGATCCGGTCCCGCTCGTCCACCCGGCCGGAGACCGCCTGCACCTCGACGTCGCCCGGCTGCAGCGTCCCGAGCGCGACCTGCACCCGCAGCTCCAGCGAACTGCCCAGCTCCTGCGCCTCGGTCGGGCAGTCCGCCTCGACGTGCTCGACCCGGACGGCCGGCCACGCCTCCCGGACCGTCGCCTTCCAGAGCGCCAGCTCGCGCGCGCCGTGGCCGTGCTGCCCGGCCAGCTCCCGCCGGGCCTGCGCCGCCGGGGCGTACAGCCGCTCGACGTACTCCCGGACCATCCGCCCGGCCAGCACCTTGGGCCCGAGGGTGACCAGGGTGTGCCGGACCATGGCGATCCACTGCTGCGGCAGCCCGTCCGCGTCCCGGTCGTAGAACCGGGCGGCGACCTGGTTCTCGATCAGGTCGTAGAGCGCGGCCGCCTCGATGTCGTCGCGCCGCTCGGCCTCGCCGCTGTCCGGGTCGAGCGCCCCGCCGCTCTCGTCGGCCGTGGGGATCGCCCAGCCGTTGCGGCCGTCGAACCACTCGTCCCACCAGCCGTCCAGGACGGACAGGTTGAGGCAGCCGTTGAGCGCGGCCTTCATCCCGGAGGTGCCGCAGGCCTCCAGCGGGCGCAGCGGGTTGTTCAGCCAGACGTCGCAGCCCGGGTAGAGGCGCTGGGCCATCGCCATGTCGTAGTCCGGCAGGAAGACGATCCGGTGCCGCACCGCCGGGTCGTCGGCGAAGGCGACCATCTGCTGGATCAGCCGCTTGCCGCCGTCGTCGGCCGGGTGGGCCTTGCCGGCGACCACGATCTGCACCGGCCGGGTGGGGTGCAGCAGCAGGGCGCGCAGCCGCTCCGGGTCGCGCAGCATCAGGGTGAGCCGCTTGTACGAGGGCACCCGGCGGGCGAAGCCGATGGTGAGCACGTCGGGGTCGAGCACCGAGGAGACCCAGCCGAGCTCGGCCTCGCCGGCCCCGCGCCGGCGCCAGGAGGCGTGCAGCCGGCGGCGGGCCTCCTCCACCAGCTGGGCCCGCAGGGCGCGCCGCAGCTCCCAGACCTCGGTGTTGCCGATCCGCTCCAGGCCCGTCCAGCGCTTGCTCTCGCCGGTGGTCATCGCCTCCTCGGCGCGCTCGGCGCCGATCTCGGCGGCGCCGAGCCGGACCACCGCCGGGTCGATCCAGGTGGCGGCGTGCACGCCGTTGGTGACCGAGGTGATCGGCACCTCGGCGGGGTCGAAACCGGGCCACAGGCCGTTGAACATCGAGCGGCTGACCTCGCCGTGCAGGGTGGAGACCCCGTTGGCGCGCTGGGCCAGCCGCAGGCCCATGGCGGCCATGTTGAAGAGCTTCGGGTCCCCGTCCTGCCAGCTCTCGGCGCCGAGCGCGAGCACCTGCTCGACCGGCACGCCGGGCAGCGCGGCGTCGCCGCCGAAGTGGCGGGCGACCAGCTCGCGGTCGAAGCGGTCGATGCCGGCCGGGACGGGCGTGTGGGTGGTGAAGAGGGTGCCGGCCCGGACGGCCTCCAGGGCGGCGGCGAAGTCGAGGCCGGTCCGGTCCTCGGCGACCAGTTCGCGGATGCGCTCCACGCCGAGGAAGCCGGCGTGGCCCTCGTTGGTGTGGAAGACGTCGGGGGCGGGGTGCCCGGTGAGCCGGCAGTAGGCGCGCACCGCCCGGACGCCGCCGATGCCGAGCAGCATCTCCTGGAGCAGCCGGTGCTCGCTGCCGCCGCCGTAGAGCCGGTCGGTGACGTCCCGCTCGGCGGGCGAGTTGGCCTCGATGTCGGAGTCGAGCAGCAGCAGCGGGACCCGCCCGACCTGGGCCTTCCAGATGTGGGCGGCGAGGGTGCGGCCGCCGGGCAGGGCCAGGTCGACCCGGCCGGGGGTGCCGTCGGCCTCCCGCAGCAGGCTGACCGCGAGTTCGTCCGGATCGAGCAGCGGATAGCGCTCCTGCTGCCAGCCGTCCCGGCTCAGGGACTGGCGGAAGTAGCCGTGCCGGTAGAACAGGCCGACGCCGACGACCGGCACGCCGAGGTCGCTGGCGGCCTTGAGGTGGTCGCCGGCCAGGATGCCGAGCCCGCCGGAGTACTGGGGCAGCGCGGCGGCGATGCCGTACTCGGGCGAGAAGTAGGCGATCGCGGCGGGCAGCGGGGCGGCGTCGGACTGCTGCCGGGTCTGGTACCAGCGGGGGCCGGTCAGGTACTCGCGCAGGTCGTCGGCGAGGTCGCCGAGTCTGCGCAGGAAGCGCCGGTCGGCCGCGAGCGCGGCCAGGCGGGCGGCCGGGACCTCCCCGAGCAGCCGCACCGGGTCCTCCCCGGTCGCGGCCCAGACCTCCGGGTCCACGGACCGGAAGAGGTCCCTGGTCTCGGGGTGCCAGGACCAGCGCAGGTTGAGGGCCAGCTCGTGCAGCGGCTGGAGTTGTTCGGGCAGGACGGTGCGGACGGTGAATCTGCGGATTGCCTTCACGGCGTGAAGCGTAGCCGCGGCGGTCGGCCGGACAGTGCGTCAAGTGGACTATTGGGCATCCGTTCGGGCTATTGATGAGATCGCATTCGGCGCATTGGACTGCACGGGGGGCGCGCGAGGCGCACATTTCGGGGGCCCGCGCTACCAATACGTGAACTCTTCGGTACGGCTTCATTTCCGATGGCGCATCCACCCGGGAGAAGGCTCGAAACTACTGTCGTACCGCTGCAAAAACCTTGTCGCCGGTGCGAGGATGACCGAAGGTCGTTGATGCGGTGGGGAGTACGACGACGGGTGGCGTCCCCCGCGAAGCAGCACGTCCGAATCCTTTTCGTGTCACCCGTTCCCGTCCTTCTTAGCCCATTCGGCGCTCACCGCGCACGGACGCGTGTCCTCCCTACCGGTCCGCTCGTTCACGGGTGGACCGGGTCGGTCGGGGCGCGCCCGGCGGAGGCGTGCGCCGGGACGCACACGGGCTCCGGGGCGTCCGACCGCCGGCTCGGCGGGCGCCGGGCAGGTTGCCGGGAACAGCGGCGCGGGCAGGCTTCCGGTCGCACGTCCTCCCCACCCAGCAGTCCTCCGGTACTCCCCCGGCCCGTACCCAGGCCCGCGGGGAGCTGCCGCCGATCTCGGGCAGGAGCTTGGCATGCACGGCGACACGCGGGACCAGTCCACACCGGTGGCCGAAGGCCTCGACGCAGCGGTCGCGGAATCCGCCGGACGGATGGATTCTGACACTCGGACAGATCCGGCGATGCCGGCGCCGAGGGCCTCCGGGGCGGTCCGTGCCGGATCCTCCGATTCCGAAGCCCCCTCGACGGCCCGACACCCCGGGGCCGAGGAGGACCGGGCGGCGGCACCCCGCAGGCGCACCACCACCACGCGCCGCACCACCGCCACCACCCCGAAGGCCTCGGCTCCGAAGGCCGCCGGCGCGAAGGCCGCCGGGTCCGCCTCCGCGAAGGCCCCGGCCGCCGGGGCACCCGCCCGGAAGGCCCCCGCTCGCAAGCCCTCCGCCCGCAAGACGACAGAGAGCGACACCGTGATCGGCCGCATCCCCGTCCTGGACGTCAGTCCCCTCGTCGACGCCGGCCGCCGCCCGGCCAAGGCCGTCGTCGGCGAGACCTTCCTGGTCACCGCGACCGTCTTCCGCGAGGGCCACGACGCCGTCAACGCCAACGTGGTGCTGCGCGACCCGCGCGGCCGCAGCGGCCCGTGGACGCCGATGCGCGAGCTGGCCGAGGGCACCGACCGCTGGGGCGCGTACGTCACCCCGACCGCGCCCGGCCGCTGGTCGTACCTGGTGGAGGCGTGGAGCGACCCGGTCGCCACCTGGCGCCGGACCGCCTCGGTGAAGCTGCCCGCCGGGATCGACACCGCGCTGGTCCTGGAGGAGGGCGCCCGGCTGCTGGAGCAGGCCGCGGCCGGGGTGCCCAAGAAGGAGGGCCGCGCCGACGTGCTGGCCGCCGCCGACGCGCTGCGCGACCAGACCCTGCCGCCGCTGTCCCGGCTGGCCGCCGCGCTCGCCCCCGAGGTGCTCGACGCGCTGGTCCGCCACCCGCTGCGCGAGCTGCTCAGCGCCTCCCGCCCGATGCCGCTCCAGGTGGACCGCGAGCGCGCGCTGTTCGGCTCCTGGTACGAGTTCTTCCCCCGTTCGGAGGGCGCCGTGGTGGACCCGGCCGGCGTCGAGCCGCCGCGCCCGGGCAACCTGCGCAGCGCCGCCGAACGCCTGCCGGCCGTCGCCGCGATGGGCTTCGACGTGGTCTACCTGCCGCCGGTCCACCCGATCGGCCGAGCCTTCCGCAAGGGCCCGGACAACACCCTGACGGCCGGCCCGCACGACGTCGGCTCGCCCTGGGCGATCGGCTCCCCCGAGGGCGGCCACGACGCCGTCCACCCGGACCTCGGCACCATCGAGGACTTCGACCACTTCGTCGCCGAGGCCCGGGCGCTGCACCTGGAGGTGGCGCTGGACTTCGCCCTCCAGTGCTCCCCCGACCACCCCTGGGTGAACAAGCATCCGGAATGGTTCAGCCACCGCACGGACGGCACCATCGCGTACGCCGAGAATCCGCCGAAGAAGTACCAGGACATCTATCCGGTCAACTTCGACCAGGACATGGACGGAATCGTCAAGGAAACCATCCGGATCCTCCGGTTCTGGATGTCGCACGGCGTCCGGATCTTCCGGGTCGACAACCCCCACACCAAACCGGTGGTGTTCTGGGAGAAGGTGCTCGCCGACGTCGCCCGGACCGACCCCGACGTGGTGTTCCTGGCGGAGGCCTTCACCCGCCCGGCGATGATGCACACCCTGGCGAAGATCGGTTTCCACCAGTCGTACACGTACTTCACCTGGCGCACCACCAAACCGGAACTCACCGAGTACCTCACCGAACTCAGCGGTGACGCCGCCGCCTACATGCGGCCCAACTTCTTCGTCAACACGCCGGACATCCTGCACGAGTACCTCCAGCACGGCGGCCGGGCCGCCTTCGCGGTCCGCGCGGTGCTCGCCGCCACCCTCTCCCCCAGCTACGGCGTCTACGCCGGCTTCGAGCTGTACGAGAACGAGCCGGCCCACCCGGGCTCCGAGGAGTACCTCCACTCGGAGAAGTACGAACTGCGCCCGCGCGACTGGGGCCGCACCGACACCCTGGCCCCGCTGCTGACCGTGCTGAACCGGCTGCGCCGCCGCCACCCCGCCCTCCAGCAGCTGCGCGACCTGCGCTTCCACCCCACCGACAACGACCAGGTGCTCGCCTACTCCAAGACCGCGACCACCCCCGAGGGGCTCACCGACCAGGTCGTCACCGTGGTGAACCTCGACCCGCACCACGTCCAGGAGGCCACCGTCACGCTCGACGGCGACGGCCCGTACGCGGTGCACGACGAGCTCACCGGCGCCGTCTACACCTGGGGCCGGCACAACTACGTCCGGCTCGATCCCTCAGCCGAGCCGGCTCACCTCCTCACGGTTCGGAGGAACCCAGCGTGACAGTGAACGAGCCCGTCCCCGACACCTTCCCCGAGACCTCGAAGAAGAAGCTCGACCCGCAGTGGTTCAAGCGTGCGGTCTTCTACGAGGTGCTGGTGCGGTCCTTCCAGGACAGCAACGGCGACGGGGTCGGGGACCTCAAGGGGCTCACGGCCAAGCTCGACTACCTCCAGTGGCTCGGGATCGACTGCCTCTGGCTCCCCCCGTTCTTCGCCTCGCCGCTGCGCGACGGCGGGTACGACGTGTCCGACTACACCTCGGTGCTGCCGGAGTTCGGCGACCTCGCCGACTTCATGGAGTTCGTCGACGCCGCGCACGCCCGCGGCATGCGCATCGTGATCGACTTCGTCATGAACCACACCAGCGACCAGCACCCGTGGTTCCAGGCCTCCCGCTCCGACCCGGACGGGCCCTACGGCGACTTCTACATGTGGGCCGACGACGACAAGCAGTACCCGGACGCCCGGATCATCTTCGTCGACACCGAGTCCTCCAACTGGACCTACGACCCGGTCCGCAAGCAGTACTTCTGGCACCGCTTCTTCTCGCACCAGCCGGACCTCAACTACGACAACCCCCGGGTCCAGGACGAGATGATCGCCGGGCTGCGGTTCTGGCTCGACCTCGGCATCGACGGCTTCCGGCTGGACGCGGTGCCGTACCTGTTCGCCCGCGAGGGCACCAACTGCGAGAACCTCCCGGAGACCCACGAGTTCCTCCAGCGGGTCCGCAAGGAGATCGACGCCAACTACCCGGACACCGTGCTGCTCGCCGAGGCCAACCAGTGGCCGGAGGACGTCGTCGACTACTTCGGCGACTTCGCCTCCGGCGGCGACGAGTGCCACATGGCGTTCCACTTCCCGGTGATGCCCCGGATCTTCATGGCGGTGCGCCGGGAGTCCCGCTACCCGGTGTCGGAGATCCTCGCCAAGACCCCGCAGATCCCCGGCGGCTGCCAGTGGGGCATCTTCCTGCGCAACCACGACGAGCTGACCCTGGAGATGGTCACCGACGAGGAGCGCGACTACATGTACGCGGAGTACGCCAAGGACCCGCGGATGCGCGCCAACGTGGGCATCCGCCGCCGGCTCGCCCCGCTGCTGGAGAACGACCGCAACCAGATCGAGCTGTTCACCGCGCTGCTGCTCTCCCTGCCCGGCTCGCCGGTCCTCTACTACGGGGACGAGATCGGCATGGGCGACAACATCTGGCTCGGCGACCGGGACGGCGTGCGCACCCCGATGCAGTGGACCCCGGACCGCAACGCGGGTTTCTCCTCCGCCGACCCGGGCAGGCTCAGTCTGCCGCCCATCATGGACCCGGTGTACGGCTATCAGGTGACCAACGTCGAGGCGCAGCAGAGCAGTTCGAGTTCGCTGCTGCACTGGACGCGTCGCATGATCGAGATCCGCAAGCTCAATCCGGCGTTCGGCCTCGGCAGCTACGCCGAACTGCCCTCCAGCAACCCCGCCGTGCTGGCCTTCGTGCGCGAGTACGAGGGGGACCTGGTCATGTGCGTGAACAACTTCTCGCGGTTCGCGCAGCCGACCGAGCTGGACCTGCGGCAGTACGGCGGGCGGTACCCGGTCGAGCTGATCGGCGGGGTGCGCTTCCCGTCGATCGGCGAGTGGCCCTACCTGCTCACCCTGGCCGGGCACGGCTTCTACTGGTTCCAGCTCCGGCAGCCCCCGCGCCTGAGCGGGACCAGGCGATCGAAGTAACGATCCGCCGCACGTGGCACAGCAGCCGTGAACAGCACCACCAGACCCTCCGGGGGCGCGAGTTGAACCCCCGCGCCCCCGGAGTTCTCTGCACCACCGCGTACGGAGAACAGCCCAACGGCCACCCACACGAAGGCGTGACACCCGAGCCGTGCTCGCGTGCCGCGACCGCCGCGCCGCCGCAATCCGGAAGACTGACGGACCCGGCCACGACCCGTCGGGCAGTCCGCGTGCTTCCGGGGAAAGGGAGCCATGTCCGAAACCTCCCGTTCTCAAGCCCACCTCCAGGACGACGCCCCCACCGGCCCCGCCACCCCCGCGGGCACCCGGGGCGCCGGGGCCCGGAGAACCGCCCTGGGCGTCAGCGAACTCGTCCAGGCGGCCCTGCCACTGATCGCCGCGTGGCTGCCCACCCAGCGCTGGTACGCCGGCAAGGGGAGGCCCATCACCGGCCTCACCCCGGTCGTCGGCACCCCCCTGCAGGTCGGCGACCCGGCCCTGCTGCACCTCCTGCTGCGGGTCGAGCACGCCACCACGGCCGGCGCCCCGCACGGCGACATCTACCAGCTGCTGCTCGGCATCCGCTCCGGCGGGCTCGGGGACATCGGACCCGCCGCCGTACTCGGCCGGCTCAGCCAGGGCCCGTACGACGGCGCGACCCTCTACGACGCGGTGCACGACCCCGAACTCACCGGACGGCTGCTCGAACACCTGGCCACCGGGGACCGCTTCGGCGCGCTCTCCTTCCGCCGCACCCCCGGCTCCGGACTGCCCGCCAACCTCCCCGGCCGCGCCTCCACCGCCGAGCAGTCCAACAGCTCGGTCATCTACGGCACCTCGTACATCCTCAAGCTGTTCCGCCGCATCCACCCCGGCACCAACCCCGACCTCGAACTCTCGCTCGCGCTCTCCCGGGCCGGCTCCACCCGCATCCCCCGGGTCGCCGCCTGGTTCGAGAGCCGGATGGAACGCGCCGAACCCGCCACCCTCGGACTGCTGCAGCGCTACCTGCCGGACGCCGAGGACGGCTGGGAACTCGCCCTCGACCAGGTCGGCCGGCTCAAGGGCGACCGCTCCCCCGGCAACTTCGCCATCGAGGCGCACCGGCTCGGCCGGGCCACCGCCGAGGTGCACCGGGTCCTTGCCCGCTCGATGCCGGTCGCCCGGCTCGACCGCGCCCAGACCGGACGGCTGGCCGGCGCCATGGCCGACCGGCTGGACAGCGCCGTCGCCGCCGTCCCCGGCCTGCTGCGCTTCCGGGCCGCGCTGCGCACCGCCTTCCAGCAGCTCGCCGACGCCCACCCGGACGGCCTGCCGGTCCAGCGCATCCACGGCGACCTCCACCTCGGACAGGCCATGCGCACCCCGCACGGCTGGGTGCTGCTGGACTTCGAGGGCGAGCCGGCCAAGTCGGTCACCGAGCGGCGCGAACCGCAGCCCGCCCTGCGCGACGTCGCCGCGATGCTGCGCTCCTTCGACTACGCGGCCGCCCACCTGCTGGCCGGCGGCCCGGTCGACCCGGAGCTGGCCCACCTGGCCGCCGCCTGGGCCCAGCGCAACCGCACCGCCTACAGCGCCGGCTACACGGCCGGCGGCGGCGCCGACCCGGCCGCCTCGCCGGAGCTGATGCGGGCGCTGGAGATCGACAAGGCGGTCTACGAGGTGGTGTACGAGGCCCGGCACCGGCCGAGCTGGCTGCCGATCCCGCTGGCCGCGATCAACCGGCTCGCCCTGTCCGTCTGACCGGCCCTTCCCGTAGCCATCCCTCCTTTCCCGCACCACGCGTTTCCCGTCCCATCCGATTCCGTCCCGCCCGTTTCCTGTTCCGCCCGTTTCCTGTCCCGCCCGCAGGAGTTCGCCCACCCCGCCGCAGGAGGACCCCGCCGTGACGCCGATCGACCCGACCGGCCGCCCCACCCGCCCCGTACCGGCCACCTTCCTGGCCGGACCGCTCCCCGCCGACGGCCACACCGGCCACGAGCACGGGGCGCACCGGGCGGCCGAGGAGGAGGGGGGCGCCGGCACCGGCTCGGAGCCCCCGGACGCCCTCCCGCCCGCAGCCGCGGAACCCGGGGGGGCCGGGCGC